>JAAZGT010000017.1 GCA_012511095.1 Alcaligenaceae bacterium | reverse complement strand
CACCCTGTTTGTTTTGCAACCCCGCTAAGCTTCTCAATAAAGACGATTTACCCACGCCACTCGGCCCTAAGATAATCACAATCTCATTGCTATTAATGCGTAGATTTAGATTTTCTATTAGGGGTTTTGTGCCGTAACTTAAACTTAGTTGACGTGCTTCTAAAACCGCTGATGAACCTTGAGTTTGAATCATGAGACACCCAATTCTTCTTTATTAATTTCAGATGATACTGCGGTTGGATCTTTTGCTTCTTGCTCCAAAAGCGCAATTTCACGACGTAAATGTCTGAGCGATGGCGTCACAATGGCAACAAACAAAGCCTCTCGTTGACGGCGCGATGCCGCGTGTTGCTTTAAATAACCACGAGCACCTGAATGCAATGCAGCCGCTTGTGCTAGCTCCAAGGCTAACTCTGAAGCCTCAGCACGTGCATACAATACGGGCAGAATGGCTTGTTCACTGAATTGTACGTTATAGGCTAATGTTTTGATGGTAGTGCTTAAACGATTCACACGCTCTCTTAGTGGCTCAACATCATCTAAATACTCATTAGCAATGTTTTTTGCTCTGTCGATGATCTGCAAACTGCCATCGATGATGCCTAAGGCCATACCGATTTGTAGCAAGATAAAACCCGGTTTGACACGCTTCATATAAGCTGCAAACTCCTCAGGACGCGCCAAGATATCCGCATCACTGATTTGGACATTATTGAAGCTCACATTTAAGGTGCGCGTACCTTCTAAAGCACAAAACTCAGGGCACGCCTGCAATCTAATACCTGGTTGATCGCACGACACCATAAACATGAGATAACCGCCTTCCTCAGTCTGTGCCGTCACCGCGATTAAATGATCTTTCCCCAAATTAGAAACCCAAGGTAGACCACCCGAAACAACATAACCTTGTTCGGTGCGTTTTACGCGAAGGTTGTTTTTCTCAATACCGGATAAATGCTTTACTGTATTGGACATACCCGTACCAGCTAATACCTCAGCTTTTAGGACTTTGGAGAAATAGCGCTCTTTAACAAGCGGGTTGTTGCTCTGATACAAGTACCATGCGCATGTCGCTTGGCACCACGCGGTAAAAGCTGTGGCACCGCATGATTGACCGACGGCGCGTAGCACATTCATTTGTCCCAAAAGGCCGAAGTCATCGTTGTTTTCAGTGAGTGTACCCAAGGCTGCAAAACCTCCCAAGCTACCCAGACCACGTAAATACTCTTCTGGATAGAAACCTTGGTCATCAATTTGATGAGCCAAAGGTGCTAACTGCTCTTGGGCATGTGCACGAATGGTTTCTAAGGTCACAGAAAAACTCATGCGTATTGCTCCAACTCTGGATTAATGGCTGTTTGTGCAAGGTTATTGCTGTAGTTACATAAGGTCGCTAAGGCCACACCTAATACCACCTCTAGTGCTTGTTGCTCTGAATAACCGCTGTCAAAGAATGTTTGAAGCTCCTCATCACTTACCGCACCTTTGTTATTCATTACTTCTTGAGTAAATAAGGCTAAGGCGTTAAATTTCTTATCGGATAGCGGTGTGGTTTGACGTAATGCCTGAACCTCAGCTTCATCAAGAATCTTTTTCTTAAGACTTAAGGCTGTATGACCCGCCACACAAAACGCGCAGCGATTTAAAGTTGCTGCTGTAATCTGAACCACCTCACGCTCAGCAGCGGATAGCGATGAACGCGCATTCATTGCACCTACCTCTTGGTACATCTCAAGCGCAGTTGGTGCACCTGCTAATACACCGATCAGATTGGGTAAAAAGCCATTATTTTGTTTGGCGACTTTAACACGCTCTTGAGCTTCAACTGGGGCAGATTCGATAGTGTGAATAGTTAAGCGACTCATTTGATAATTCCTAAATTTGTTATACGACAAACGAATCACTATCTTAGTTGGGTTCTTATATTTTGAAAAAGAATAAAAAGCTCTTTGCTTATAACTGAGT
>JAAZGT010000016.1 GCA_012511095.1 Alcaligenaceae bacterium | reverse complement strand
CACCAATAAACCGCCCTCGACTTGCTTTAAAGATAAGTTCATTTTGTCGTCGGGATCGTTAAAAATGCGTAAATTTAGTATTTTATCGACTGCTTTTTTAATCGTCTCCGGTGTATCGTCAGGCTCGGCGCATATAAATGCTAATAAACCATGCGCAATTTGACCATGGATTTGACCGTTAATTTCAACTTTAGCTTCTTTAACTCGTTGGAGTAAACATTTCATAAAATCTATCTCTTTACAGGGTAATCATCAATAGCACAGAAAGTGATGGCTTATTGTGCAGTTCATCGGGTATTCTTGTTAGGGCTGATGAAATTGTCGTGGCCTATTTTAGGCGATGAGTCGATTTTTGGCGAATAGCAAAGACTAGACTAAATTAGAGTACGAGTTTGGCTGCAAGCTACTATGGCTCTTATGGGTGTTTTGTCGCTGTGGCTTCTGTATGTATTGGCGAGTAGGGTTTTCTGCTCTAAAGTCGTGCATCATTTCTATGAACTTAATCGATGGTAAATGGTAATAATGTGATGAAATTAGATAAAGGCATTTATTTTGTTAGTGGTATTGATACCGACATTGGCAAAACCATTTGCACCGGTGTGTTAGCGCGCCTTGCGATGGAGCAGGGCCACTCTGTGATTACCCAAAAGCTCATCCAAACCGGTAGTGCTGAGCACTCAGAGGATGTTGAAAGGCATCGTGAGCTGATGGGATTAGCGAGTGATGAGCGTTTCCTAGAAGATATAGAGGGGCTTACGGCACCAGCTATTTTTGCTTACCCAGCATCACCTCATTTATCGGCAAGATTAGAAAATAAAATCATCGAATTTGATGAGATTAATGCCGCGACCGAAACCCTAGCTGAGCGATACGATGTTGTGCTAATTGAGGGGGCCGGTGGTTTAATGGTGCCTTTAGGTGAAGAGGTGCTGACGATTGATTACCTCAATGCAAGATCCTATCCTTGTGTTTTGGTGACTAGTGGTCGTTTAGGCAGTATTAATCATACCTTGTTGAGCCTATACGCATTGAGACAGCATAATATCCCTTTGCATAGTCTAGTCTTTAATGCGCACGATGATTCGCATGATCCATTGATCGCAAATGATACTCGCGAATTTTTGAAAAAATACCTAGAAAGGCATTTCCCTAAAGCTCAATTTGTTGAGGTGGACTCTCAATAATCTTAGTTAAAACAACACTTTTCTAAACAAAGGAGTATAAATCCTTGATCTGTTAAGGGAAAGAGCGTATAATTCTCTATTCACTTAAATAAAAGTGGAATTTTATCCAGAGATTTCAACCCAGGATAATGTATTAATACTATGCAGCACACCCTTAGGGTCGTTGCTTGCGCTTCTAAACACATTATCTGACGGGGCCAATACTGGTTATATTCAAGGTTTTTCACTCACGTCACGATATATCTTCATGTATCTTTGAGTTGATCGCCTTAAATGGGAACGGTGTTTGTATTTATAAGAAAAACACATTCACCGTATATGTAACTAAGTTGGAACAGGAACTATCATGATCCAAATGCAAACCACATTGGACGTGGCTGACAATACTGGTGCACGTAAAGTACAGTGTATCAAGGTGTTAGGCGGCTCTAAGCGCCGTTATGCTGAAATCGGTGACATCATCAAGGTCACTGTAAAAGAGGCAGCACCACGCGGTCGCGTTAAAAAAGGCGAAATTTACAACGCAGTCGTTGTTCGCACCGCTAAAGGTGTTCGTCGTAGAGATGGCTCATTAATCCGCTTCGGTGGTAATGCAGCCGTATTGTTAAATACTAAATTAGAACCAATCGGAACTCGTATCTTTGGCCCAGTAACTCGTGAGTTACGTGGCGATCGCTTCATGAAGATCGTTTCATTGGCTCCAGAAGTAATTTAAGGGGGTCGATATGCAACGTATTCGTAAAGGTGACGAGGTCATCGTACTAGCAGGTCGCGATAAAAGTCGTCGCGGTGTTGTTTTAGCTCGTGTGGGTGAAGACAAGGTGCTTGTTGAGGGTGTTAATGTTGCTAAAAAGCACGTTAAACCTAACCCAATGCTTAACAACCCAGGCGGTATCGTTAATAAAACTATGCCAATTCATATTTCGAATGTGGCTATCATTAACCCTGAAACCGGTAAGGCTGACAAAGTTCGCATCAAAGAGGTGGACGGTCGCAAGGTTCGTGTTTTCCGCTCTAACGACAAAGTCGTTGGCGAGAAGT
>JAAZGT010000138.1 GCA_012511095.1 Alcaligenaceae bacterium | reverse complement strand
TTACGATAGTAATCCTTGGGCCTAATACTTAATTCTAAATAAATTAAAAAAGCGTCTGATATCGATTGATGTCAGACGCTTAATTTTTTATACCATCAAGAGACTAAATATGGGTGAACTAACATTTCGTAAGCCAATCAGTAAGAACTGACACAGTATCACTAATACCATGGGCGATAAATCAATGCTTTGCATACGATTTAATACGGGTAGACTACGGATTGGTGTTAGTAGTGGCTCTAATAAGGCGCCAAATAAGGTCATTGCTGGCGATAAAGGGTTAAGCCATGACATAAGAGCGTAAATTAGCGTCAGCCAAAACAAAAGATTTAAGGCGTTTTTGGCCAAGGTGATTAGCGCCTCAAGTGGGATATAAATCAATAATGGCTTAATTTGCATGCCCATAACTAATAAGAGCATCAAAATAAGTTGTACTGCACAAACTATATAGGCACCCATCAACGAGGCTAAATCAATGCGCCTGGTGTCTGGGAAAAGCTTTTTAAGTGGTAATACCAACCAGTTGCTTAGCTGCATGACATTAGCGACTAAGGGGTTAAAGGCGGGAATGCGTAAAAAATAAAACCAAGCCCTTAGTAATAAGGCTGCACAAAATAGGGTGCAGATAATTTGTATTAAAAAAAGAAGCATTGATGTCATAAATTGAGTCTCGTTTGTGTACTTGTTAGCTGTTCAATTATTGAATTTAGGGGATTTTAACAATAAAAAAGCCGACTAATAAAGTCGGCTTATGCACCGGCTAAATCGATTAGCTAGTATTTTAGCAGATCGATTCAAGCCTTTATTTTGAAGCATTCGCTCTAAAGCTTTTATTATTCGGTAGCGTTGTTTTTACCTACAGGGAAAGGCCATTTAGGTTCTACTGAGTCATCAGGTACGCTGACCTTTCTGGTAACCACCTGCTTAGTAGCTACTGGTGGGTTATCAATAGGTTTAGCAACAGGCGTCTTTTTAACTGAGACTTTTTTAGGCGTAGCGCTTTTCTTAGCGGCTGCCTTTTTTGCTGCCGTCTTTTTAGTAGCTGTTGCTTTTTTGGCTGCTACTTTTTTAGCGGCTTTTTTTGTAGCCTTTTTGGCGGTAGTTTTCTTTACTGCTTTTTTAGCTGCCTTTTTTGCGGCAGCGGTTGTTTTAACGGTAGATTCATCTGCTGAATCTACTTCGGTAGCTTTAGTCGCGGTCTTCTTGCTAGTAGCCATTTAATCGCTCCTTTATAGTTTAAGTGCTTAGACTTAGCTTAAGATTACTGTATTTTTAATGTTAGGTCACTGTTTTACTGCTTTGATTATTGCAAAGCGTTGTTGAGACGCTCTAACACCACGTCACGACCTAATAATGCCAAGACAGCATCAACCGATGGGGTTTGTCTTTGGCCCGTGGTGACTACGCGAATAGGAATGCCTAGAGCAGGCATTTTTACACCCTTTTCAGTGAGGGTTTCCTTGATGGTGGCGGCTAGGTTCTCAACGTTCCAGTCCTCAAGTTTTGCAGCACGTGCTTTAAAATCAGCTAATACCTCTAAGGCTTCGGTGGTTAATACCTGAGCTTTTAACTCCTCGTCTGCTTCTTTGTAAGGTGCAAAGAATAGCATCGCGGAATCAGCTAATTGCTCTAGGGTTTCGGCACGCTCTTTAAATAAATTTAAAATAGCAGCCACATCAAAACCCTCGATGTTACCGCCGCGCGCTTTAATGCGTGGTACCACAGCATTGATTAACTCATCGTCATTAAGTTGTTTGATGTAATGAGCATTGAGCCAATTGAGCTTTTTTGGATCCCATTGTGCTGCTGCTTTAGAGAGGTTGTCGGTATTAAACCACTCAATAAATTGCTGACGACTAAAGATCTCGTCATCACCATGGCTCCAGCCTAGACGTGCTAGGTAGTTAACCATGGCTTCGGGTAAATAACCCTCGGCATCGTATTCCATGACACTCACCGCACCATGACGCTTAGAGAGTTTTTGACCATCGGGACCTAAAATCATTGGTACATGGCAATACACTGGAATCTCAGCACCCAGTGCCTCTAAGATATTAATCTGACGCGGCGTATTGTTTACATGATCGTCACCACGAATGACGTGTGTAATGCCCATATCCCAGTCATCTACCACCACACAGAAATTGTAGGTAGGGGTGCCATCAGGGCGTGCAATAATTAAATCGTCTAACTCAGCGTTAGCGATGGTGATGGTACCTTTAACCATATCGTCCCACGATACCGTGCCATCGAGTGGGTTTTTAAAACGAACCACTGGTTTGCGATCGGCAGGTATCTCAGGCAAAGTTTTGCCTGGCTCTGGACGCCAAGTGCCATCGTATTTAGGTTTTAAGCCTTTGGCACGAGCCGCCTCGCGCATCGCATCAACCTCTTCGGGTGTGCTGTAGCAATAATAAGCCTTGCCCTCATCGAGTAGTTGCTGAATGACCTCTTTGTAGCGGTCAAAATGTTTGGTTTGATAGAAAGGACCCTCATCGTGGTTTAAATCCAACCACGCCATCCCCTGTAAAATCGCCTCAACCGCTTCGGGCGTTGAGCGCTCTAAGTCGGTGTCTTCGATGCGTAAAATAAACTGACCTTGATGGTGACGGGCAAAGGCCCATGAAAAAAGGGCTGTACGCGCACCGCCTAAGTGTAAATAACCAGTTGGGGAGGGTGCAAAACGAGTTCTAACGTTGGAAGTTGTCATGATTTATTAAAGATTTTTTGTACAAAAGATCGTCACCATGATGATGGTGTGAACGTTGTTTGAATTGTAAGCTTTACATTGTAGAATATATCTATCATACCATTAACATGGCCCTTAGCTGTTTATGAGTCGACGTTAATGCTCGCATTAATCACAATTTGTCCTTATGTATAAACATCGCCTAGCCTCTTTATTTGACCCCAGTTCTGTTTTAGTCATTAGTGATATTGACTTGCCACTATCTGAACATATTCCTAAACAACTCGTAGACAAGGTGGAGTGGCACCGTTGGGACGATGAGGCTTCTGCTCATACAGCACCTACATTAACCCTTGAGTCGCCTGATTTAGCTTTAATTTGTTTGTCCTCGACGAAAATCGAAGCAGCGCTAAAGCTTTTGTCCAAAAGGCAACCTAAGGCTTTAATTATTTTGCCTTGCACCGATACGGCACCTGCGCCAGCCAGCCTAAAGACAGGGATTGTTGAGTGGGCCGAAGCCAATAATTGCTTATTATTGGGCACTCGTGCATTTGGTGTGCAACGTCCTCTAAAGGGTTTAAACCTCAGTCGCATCCCATTAGTTCATGCCGGTAAGGTGGCCGTAGTTTCTAAATCTCGTATGATGCTGATGGCGGTTTTAGATTGGGCTGCACAATCTGGGGTTGGTGTTTCCACAGCGGTATCTACGGGTGAGTTGCCCGGTGTTAGTCTGCCACAGATCGTTGAATATTTAGCAGGTGACACGTATACCACGAGTATTGTGATCTATATGGATAAGCTTAGCGAAGGTCGAGCCTTAGTCAGTGCCTTAAGGGCAGCTGCTAGTGCTAAGCCCGTGGTGGTTTTCCGTGCGGGTCGTATGGATCCAGAGTTATTGGGTGATGATAATGTCTTTAATGCCGCGGTTAGGCGTTCGGGTGCAGTCAGAGCGAACTATATTTTAGAGCTTTTCTCAGCACTCAAAACGGTTAACCATATTCGCCGTCCTAAGGGTGGTCGTCTAGCTATTTTTGGTAATGGTCGCGCCCAAGCTCAGTTGATGTGGGATGTTTTAGGAGCAGGTGGTGGTGATGCAGCTAAGCTTGGTCATTTATCGCCTGAAACACAACATAGCTTGGCCTTGGCGCTCGGTCCAGGCTCTATCACTACCAACCCAGTAATTAGTTATAAAACCTTTACCAGTGCCAGCATAGTTGAGGCCTTAAAAACGATTGTTGCTGATCCTGGCATTGATGCGGTAATGCTTATCCTGGCGCCCGATGAGGCGAGTGATATGAAGGAGGTAGTTAGGGGCTTGGCTGAGTACTCACCTAAGGCGCCAAAACCTATTTTTACTACCTTATTCGGTGAAGAAATTATGCGTCCTTTGCGTCAAGTGATGGACGAAGCGGGTACACCAGCCTTTAGAAACCCCGAAACGGCATTTTTTGGTTTTAATACCATTAGTGCTTATCACTATAACCAGCAGTTGTTGCAGCAAGTACGTATTCCTTTACTGTTTGATACTGAGCCCGACAAGGAAACGGTTCACAAAATCATTGATAAGGCGCGCACTGATGGGCGTACTAGCTTAAATGCAGCTGAGGTGCGTGAGGTTTTACGCTGTTATAACGCCGATATGATTTGGTGCGATGAGATTGAGGCTCATAACGAAGAGATTGGTGATGAAGCACCTTTTGCTCATGTGAGTGTAGAAAAGGATCCGATATTTGGGCCTTATATTTATTTTGGCGAGGGCAAACATGAGGTAAGCATATCGCCTCATGACCAAGGTCAAGATCTACCGCCTCTAAATGCCTTCTTAGCGGCGCAGCTGATTGAGCGTAGCCGCTTCTGGCGTCTCGAACTGCGTTTTTACGCTAAAGAGCATCACTTTGTAAGATTACAAAAATTACTTGAGGTGGTGAGCGATATCATTAGCGAGCATCCAGAGATTGAGGCTTTGGAGATTGACCCTATTGCTTTAGGTAAGGACAATTTAATAGTCCAAGAGGCAACGATCACTATTACCAAAGAGGCTCAGCCGCGCAGCTCCGAAAGTGGTTATAAGCATTTAGCAATTCACCCTTATCCTCACTATTTAACCGAGCATAAAGTTTTTAAAGACGGGGTGCCTTGGACTTTAAGAGCCATTCGTCCTGAAGATGCAGAGGCCTTACAAAACTTTATTCGTGGCCTATCAGATAGCTCGCGTTATATGCGCTTTGTGTCGATGATGAGTGAGTTAACACCGAAGATGCTCGCGCGCTATACCTATGTGGATTACGACAAGGAATTAGCTTTAGTGGCTACTACTGAGGTACCTGACCCCAATAATGCTGGTGCGCCAGAGGAGATTATCATTGGTTTAGCGCATTATTTACGCAACAATGATGGCGTTGGGGCGGAGTATGCTTTGGTTATTTCAGATGATTGGCAGCATCGTGGCTTAGGTCGTTCTTTAATGAGTAAATTAATTGATTTGGCTAAGCATCAGGGCTTGGAATACATTGATGGTTTGGTGTTGGCTAATAATCGCCCAATGCTAGGGTTGATGACCAGTTTGGGTATGATTAACGATCCTGATCCCGAGGACAGTAGCGTGCGTCGTTTATGGATGCCGTTTAACTAGTCACGATAAATTACTCAAAGCAAAAGAGGCTTTTGGATTAATTCACAAAAGCCTCTTTTTGACTGTAGCCTACAATTGAATCTTATTTAGCATGCTTGCTTAAGAAGTCATTAATATCGCGAATTTCCTCAGCGCAAACCTCGTGTTGCATTGGGTAGTCATGCCATTCAACCTCATAACCCCACTCGCGTAAACGATCTCGACTCTGCTCACCGCGACTCATTTGTACCACTGGGTCAAGTGAGCCATGAACCATTAAAATAGGTGTGTTTTGGTTAGCAGGGCTACGCTCATCAGCGGTTTGATCGGCGATTGGTAAGTAGCCCGATAAGCCAATAATGCCACCAAGTTTTTGTGGGTAGCGTAAACCAGTTGAAAGAGCCATTGCCGAACCTTGTGAGAAGCCCGCTAAGAAAATGTTTTCAGCAGGAATACCGCGCTCAATTTCGCGTTCAATTAAAGCATTAATATCAGTAATTGATTTACGAATACCCATTTCGTCTTCGCGAATACCGCCAATATCCATGGTTAATAAGTCATACCAAGCAGGCATAATATAGCCATTATTGATAGTGACAGGCATTGCAGGCGCGTTAGGGAAAACGAAACGAATATTTAAAGCTTCAGGTAAGCGGAAGTAGGGTGGTACAGGCACGAAGTCGTGAGCATTTGCACCTAAGCCATGCATCCAGATAACGCTATGGGTGACTGTGTCGTCTTTTCTTGGGTGAATTAACTCAACACAATTTAAAAGTTCTTGGCTCATAAAAATTAGTTCCTCAATGTTCGTTAGAGTATTACTCAATTAAATCTTTTAAGAATTGGAATAAAGCGCGATATTGCTTACGCTGTGGCGTTTGATCTTCGCTAAGCTTGGCGTTATTGCTTTGTTCCTTGCGAGCAGCGCGCACAATACTACGGAGTGCTTGAATATCGACATTAGGATATTGCTCGATCAGTTGGGTCAGCTCGTCATCGCTTTCAATTAAGCGGTCACGTGTTAGCTCCAAACGGTGGAAACGATCATTAGCCTCTTTGGAGCCATGCTTCCAAGTATTAACTTGATCTTGAATTGCCGCAATATCAGCGTTACGCAATAATTTGGCAGCATAATGAATTTGTCTGCGCTTAGCGCCATGGCTTTTGAAGCTTTTAGCCTCTTCGAGGGCACGAGTCATTTGCTCATCGATAGGCAGTTGGCGAATTCTATCAACAGAAAACTCAATTAGCTCTTTGGTTAAATCCACAATCGCGTGTAATTCACGCTTAACTTGTGATTTACTTGGGCCGTCGTAGCCATTGTCATCAAGCTCGGGATGATTGCTTTGGTCGGAATCGATAGACATAGAGATAATTAAAGGTTTATTAATATTTACTTGTCGTATATGATAGCCTGAGAGCCAAAATGAATGGCAAAAAACCATCTAATCCTATTTACAAGGTTTTTAATTATTAATGAGTGTTACTAGTTCAGATTTTGATTTAATTGTACAAAAAGCTTTGGATAAAGCAAAAAACCTAGGCGCTTCCGATGCTGCGGCATCAGTTTCTGAGTCCTCTGGTTTAGTGGTTGGGGTGCGACAGGGTCAGGTTGAAACCATTGAGCGTACGCGTGATCGCTCCTTGGGTGTTACCGTTTATCGTGGCAAGGCACGTGGTTCTGCGTCGACCTCTGATTTAAGTCCTGAGGCCTTAGCTGAAACGGTTGAAGCAGCGTGGAATATTGCGCGTTACACCGCCGAAGACGACGCGGCTGGTTTACCCGATCAGGATGATCTAGCAACGGATTTCAAAGATCTAAAGCTGTACAAAGAGTGGCAAATTGATCCTAATCAGGCCACTGAGCTAGCACTACAGGCCGAAGAAGCGGCTTTAGCCTATAGCGATAAAATTACCAATACCGAGGGTGCTCAGATTGATACCGGTGGTGGTCGCTTTGTGATGGCAAATAGCGCGGGTTTTTTAGGTGGATATCAGTTTTCACGTCATGGTATCTCAGCTTCGGTGATTGCCGGCAAGGGTGATGCGATGCAGCGCGATTATTGGTATACCGCTAATCGTTACCCAGAGCGCTTAGAGTCGCCACAGGCTGTTGGTGAAAAGGCCGCGCGTCGTTCAGTG
>JAAZGT010000137.1 GCA_012511095.1 Alcaligenaceae bacterium | reverse complement strand
TTAGCGAGGAAAATGTCGATGTCATGGTCGGCAGTTCCGTCACACCAGGCTCACTTGGCATGGTTGACGTTGGCGCCGAAATGAAAGTACCTGTGATTAGTCTAGCTGGAAACGCCGTGGTTGTTGAGCCTCAAGAAGGCGCTAAGCTTTGGGCATTTAAAACACCACAAAACGATGCCTTAATGGCTGCCGCTATTCGCAATAATATGCTTAAGCAGGGTGTTAAAACCGTAGCTTATATTGGTTTTGCTGATGCTTACGGTACTGGCTGGTTAAATGAGCTAGAAAAAGCACTCGACGGTTCTGGTATTGAGATCGTTGCCAAAGAGAGCTACGCACGTAATGATACCAGTGTCACTGGCCAAGTCATGAAGATGCTTGCTGCTAAGCCTGATGCCGTGTTAATTGGTACAGCAGGTACCCCAGGTGCTTTACCACAGCGTGAGCTGATTCAGCGTGGTTTTAAGGGCATTAGCTACCATACCCATGGTTCGGCTAATCAGGACTTATTACGTGTTTGCGGTAAGGCCTGTGAGGGTGTGATATTGCCGGTGGGTCCTGTGGTAGTAGCGGAGCAGTTAGATGACTCACATCCATCTAAAGCGGTAGGTCTTGAGTACAGCAAGCTTTATAACGATAAATTCGGTGAAAACACCGTTAATAGTTTTGGTGCTCATATGTGGGATGCTTCGACGTTAATCAACTCTGCTATTCCTAAAGCGCTAGAAACTGGAGCTAAGCCAGGCACCGAGGAGTTTCGTGTCGCTATGCGTGATGCTCTAGAAAATCACCAAGAAGTGGTTGGTGTGCATGGTGTTTATAATACTAGCAAAGAGGATCACACCGGTCTTGATGAGCGTGCTCGCGTAGTAATTAAGATCCAAGATGGTAAGTGGGTTTACGATCCTGATTTAGAGTAATCAACTCATTTTTAATGATAAAATCACCGGCTCTTTTATGAGTACGGTGATTTTATGATCTTGAAATAAATCGACCTTGTTACTCATTAAATTTTATAAAAAACTCTGTCGATACGGTTTATTCACTTTGGGTACTATCCTTATCCGAGTGAATTTTTAGCTTACAAAGCGACATCTTTTGAACAAGTACTGATATGAATTGGGAAATAGCCAAAATCCTTATGCAGGATGGTTTGGTAACAGGGGTAATCTACGCCCTGATGGCAGTAGCACTTGTGCTCGTTTTTGCTGTTACACGAATAATTTTTATTGCCCAAGGTGAGTTCGTCTCCTTTGGTGCGCTGACCTTTGCCATTATGGTAAATGGCCAAATACCTGCCACTATCTGGTTATTGCCAGTATTTGGTGGCATTATTTGCTTAATGGACCTCTATCGTTTTTTAATTAAACGTAGTTGTACTGCTAAGGGGTTCTTAAAAAGCGGGCTTTTAAATTTAGCCTTACCTTTGCTTTTAGCCCTTATTGTGCCGCCTATATTGGCCACCGACCCATCGATTTGGGTTAAAGCGCTATTAACCATGGTGTTAATTGTGCCGATTGGGCCGATGGTTTATCGCCTAGTCTTTGAGCCAGTAGCAGAGGCGCCTGGTCTTTTATTATTAATTATTTCTATTGCTTTGCACTTTGCTTTTGTGGGTTTAGGCCTAGTTTTCTTTGGGGCCGAGGGATGGCGCGTGTCTGAGCCTTTCTTTGATGGTTCACTAGAGGCCTTTGGTCTGATGTGGAGTTATCAGAGCTTATTTGTAATCGCTATGACCATTTTCATAATTATTGGTCTGTACTTTTTCTTTGAAAAAACCATTTATGGTAAAGCTTTACGTGCAACCGCTGTGAATCGAAAGGGTGCACGTTTAATGGGTATTAGTACCAGCTTATCTGGTTATATTTCCTTCTGGATTACCGCGCTTATCGGTGTGGTGTCAGGTATTTTGTTGGTGTCATTTATTACCATTACCTATGAAACGGGCTTTATGATTGGCCTTAAGGGTTTTGTGGGTGCCATTATTGCTGGTTTGGTGAGTTACCCAGTAGCTGCAGTTGCTGCTATTTTTGTGGGCATTATTGAGGCCTTTAGTACTTTCTGGGCCAGTGACTATAAGGAAGTGATTGTATTTACCTTAATTTTACCGGTGTTATTAATCCGTTCATTAACAATTCAAAAACATGATGAGGAGGAATAATAAAATGAAACAAAATAATCCTTCTCAAAAAACTAAGCTACGCAAATTTAATCCCTTTGTTGCACTGTTTATTCTTGTGCTGTTGGTATTGCCACAGCTATCCATGGTGCCGGAGTTCTGGATTAATCAATTAAATAGCATTGGTATTGCCGCTCTGGTGGTTTTTGGTTTGGTGATATTGACTGGTTCTGCGGGTATGACCTCATTTGGTCAAGCTGCTTTTGTTGGTATTGGTGCCTACTCAACGGCGTATTTAACCGTTACCTTAGGCTATTCACCTTTTTTAGGATTGGCCGTTGGTTTATTAATTACAGGTGTCGTAGCTTGGTTTTTAGGTCAATTAACCTTAAGGTTATCAGGTCACTTTTTACCCCTAAGTACCATTGCTCTATGTCTTGTGTTCTATTACTTATTCGGTAATATGAGCTTCTTAGGCCGTCACGATGGTTTGCCTGGGGTGCCTCCCATTGAAATTCTTGGCATTTCATTGCAGCCTGCACGTAATAATTTCTATTTGATATGGTTCTGTGTTTTAGCGGCTCTTTGGTTAAGTCAAAACCTACTCAACTCGCGTACTGGTCGTGCGATTCGTGCTTTAAACCGAGGTGAGGGGATGGCGCGCTCTTTTGGTGTTAAAACGCATCACTATAAGATGCTCGCTTTTGTCTACGC
>JAAZGT010000136.1 GCA_012511095.1 Alcaligenaceae bacterium | reverse complement strand
TGCTCTAATTACTCAAATCTACGGAGATTTAACAAATGAAAAAGACTTTGCTAGCTGCAGCTCTAGTTGCCGGTTTTGCCGGTGTTGCTCACGCAGAATCATCAGTTACTTTATACGGTTTAGTTGACGCTGGTTACGGTTACGAGAACGTTGAGACTAAATACCGTGGCGATTATACTCGCGGTAAAGTTTCTGAGCGTAACTTCGGCGTTCGTAGCGGTGTATTAAACGGTAACCGTTGGGGCTTAAAAGGTACTGAAGACTTAGGTAACGGTACTTCTGCTATCTTCGTTTTAGAGAGCGGTTTTGATTTAGGTGATGGTGAACAGCTTCAAGGTGGTCGTTTATTCGGTCGTCAGGCTTATGTTGGTTTAAGCGGCGAAAGCTGGGGTACTTTCACTATCGGTCGTCAATACAACGCGGCTGATGCTTTTGTAGCGCCTATCGATCCGTTTGGTACTGGTGGTGGTTTAGCTTCTGCTACAACTGTTTTTGGTGATTCACTTTCTTATCGTTACGACCGTGCTATCAAGTACGTTTCTCCTAACTTCAGTGGCTTCCAGTTTGGTTTAGGTGTTGTTCATGACGACACTCGTGAAAAAACTAGCGGTCCTCTATTTGGTGGTGACACTAAAACAAGCGATCGCTTATTCGGTGTTACAACTGGTTTAGGTTACACAAACGGCCCAATTTACTTAGGTGCTTCGTTTGATTACATCAACGCAAAAGAGAAAGTAAATGGCGCAACTACGTTAAATGCTAAAACTAAAGCATGGAACGTTGGTGGTACATACGACTTTGACGTTGTTAAGTTGCACTTATTGTACGGCGGTCAATCTGGTGGCGTTGTTGGTGGTGTAGGTGCTTTAGCGGGTCAAGCTGCTGAGACCATCGGTGAGTATTGGGATCCAATCAATTTCGATAGCGACAAGTTATACGGTAAGGGTTTACGTCAGCATTCTTGGTTAGCTGGTTTATCAGCCCCAGTTGGTGATGCTGGTAAAGTAATGTTCTCTTACGCTGGTAACACTGTTAAGAACAAAACTGCACTTCCTGATGTTAAAGTTAAGTCTCACAACTTTGCTTTAGGTTACCGTCACAGCTTATCTAAGCGTACCTCTGTTTACGGTGTAGCGTCTTACGGTTGGGCTAACGGTAAAGAGCGTCGTGATGGCTTCAACGGTAAAGTTAAAACCACTGCTACTCAAGCAGTTATCGGTTTACAGCACCGCTTCTAATTATTCACATGGTTTAACCATGTAGAATAAATAGACATAAAAGCCACTCTTCGGAGTGGCTTTTTGCTTTTATGGTTTAGAGTGGCATGAAGTAATGTTATTTTATTTGAAATGGCTAATTTTATAGTGGCTGATAGTTGCCCTGATGTCGAGAATTTAGCTCTCCTTGTGTTCCTTATTTCTTTTTCTTTATTTCTTTCTTCTCTGCTTTTTCCTCTTCCTTTCAATTAAGGTAATTACAATTTGCCTTAATTTTCAACTAGTTCCTTACAATTTCTTCTCTTGATTTTTAGTCTATCTCCAAATAAATCCTTTCATTTTTCAATAAGCTATACAAAAACTCAGCGATTTTAACTTGAGCCTTTTCTAATATGTCGTAATCTTGTTCATATTTATGACCTTTCATCGTTTTGTCATCCTTTTGTGGAAGCTCGGCTACCCTTTAACTGTTAGAAAATGCTACAATAACAAAGTTTATATAGGTGTTTTTACGGGTATTGTAAGTCCGTAGTTTACCTAATAGACAGTTCATAAGCTTTCTTTAAAGGTGTTTCATGAATGTAGCTGAGTATTTTCCGGTGCTTCTGTTTGTGCTGGTAGCCATGGGCCTAGGGGTCCTATTGTTGTCGCTAGGGGTTATTTTAGGTCCTAGAAACCCATATGATGAGAAGCTGTCCCAGTACGAGTGTGGTTTCGAGGCATTCGAAGATTCGCGTATGCGCTTTGATATTCGTTACTACCTAGTTGCCATTCTATTTATTCTATTCGACTTAGAGATTGCCTTTTTATTCCCATGGGCGGTTGCCAATGATCAAGTTGGTCTAGTCGGTTTCTCCACTGTTGTTGTGTTTTTAGTCATCCTTACCGTTGGCTTTGTATACGAGTGGAAGAAAGGCGCTCTGGATTGGGATTAATTTTCAGAAAAGGGTTAGATAAATGTCTGAACAAACTCAATTAAAAGAAAAGGGCTTTCTGGTTACTTCCGTTGACGCGGTAATGAACTGGTACCAGACAGGTTCTATGTGGCCCATGACTTTCGGTCTGGCCTGTTGTGCGGTGGAGATGATGCACGCTGGTGCGGCGCGTTATGATATGGACCAATTCGGTATTATTTTCCGCCCAAGCCCACGTCAGTCTGACGTGATGATTGTTGCTGGTACCTTATGTAACAAAATGGCTGCTCCATTACGTACGGTTTACGACCAAATGGCTGAGCCGCGCTGGGTAGTATCTATGGGTTCCTGTGCTAATGGTGGTGGTTATTACCATTATTCTTATTCTGTGGTGCGTGGTTGTGATCGTATTGTGCCGGTTGATATTTATGTGCCAGGTTGCCCACCAACAGCTGAGGCTCTGATTTATGGCCTGCTTCAGTTACAGAACAAGATTCGTCATTCTAAGACGATCGCTCGTGAGGCGTAGGGGGCATCAATGACACGTTTACAAAATTTACATCAAACATTAGTCAGTCTTCTAGGCGATAACGCTCAGCTTGTTGAGTATGCTGGCGAATTAACATTAACCATTAGTCCTGAGCATTGGGTTCAGACCTGTTCTATGTTGCGCGAGCACGAGGATTTACAGTTTCAACAAGCAATTGACCTCTGTGGTGTTGACTATCTAACTTATGGCGGTGTTT
>JAAZGT010000135.1 GCA_012511095.1 Alcaligenaceae bacterium | reverse complement strand
TGACTATATTAGTATGGGGCGACGATTAGCTAAGCTCAACTATGATGTGGTGATCGACCCCACAGAAACGCTCAGAAATCGTGATTTATTATTTCTACGTCTTATTAATGCCGCTTACTATATTGGCTATCAAAAATCTGACTATAAAATGTTTAACGCTAGTATAGAGGGTGTTCAGCATTATTCTTCAATTTATATTAAAGCTCTTCAAAAGCTAGGCATTGCTACTAAAAATACTAACTACGATATTCCATTTAACGCGACAGCTGAAAAAGATGTTGAGGCGTTTTTGCAGCAACATGCCATTAGAGACTATATCGCTATCAATTTCTATGGTGCGGCGAGAGCGAGGACGATGTCTGTTGAAAATATCAAAAAACATATCGCTTATATTCAACAACAAAAACCTAATAGGGCTATTGTGCTTTTGTCGTATCCAGCGGTTTATGATGAGTTAAAAGCTGTGAGTGATTTATATGGTGGTGTTTATGTGCACCGAAGCGACACGATTTTTCACACCATTGCATTAATCCGTCATTGCTTGCAGCTTATATCGATTGATACATCAACAATTCATATTGCCTCTGGCTTTAACAAGAAAATCATCGCTTGGTACCGTACAGAAGAAAGTAACTATAAGCAATGGCACCCTATTAGCGATGATGAAACGCATGTCGTTTTTTATCACGATACGGTTAATGAGTTAAATCCAGAGCAGATCAAATCGCATTGGCTGGTATAGCTGCGCATCCTATCTCTATAACTGAATATTTTCCGCTTGTTCCCACAATCTATTAACTAGCGATTGGCTATCACTATAATTTTGTTTGATTATCCAAGCGGCTACTTCCTCCGCCACAGGGGGGAATACAGCGCGGGGTGTGTTGTCTTCTTGAAGCCACTTGCTTAATGAATCAACATCAAATTCTGTAAATACCACGGCACGATTTAAGTCCTCTAAAATCCTTCCATTAGAGAATTGCTCAACTTGTTTAGCTAGTGCTTTAGTGTAGATTTTTTTACCAAGTACCATAGCCTCACTACATAAGCCAAAACCTGTATTGCATATCACTCCTGAACACGCTCTGAGGTCTTTTGGGAAGCTTTCTCGACTCAATGGCTTTAATACTATGTTTTTATCTTGTTTAATGTACGGGCCTTTGTTGTAGACAATAAACTGTTGTTCTGGTATCTGTTGTAGCCAAGTAATTACTTGATTAGTATCTTCGAAAGGCAAATAAACTAAAACAAAGTCTTCTTCACTGGTTTCTTGCTCATGATTCATAGCAATCAATGGGGGAATGATTGGGGCGTTGTAGGGGGCCCAATGCACGCCCATATAGTGATTTGCCGGAGCAAAGCTTTTAAGCGCTCTAGAGAGCAGAGGAGAGCCCTCAGTGCCCGGAATAGGGTGACACAAAGCATATTGGTGCGCTAAGCCGATAGACGGTACTGCTTGCAACTTAGCAGCCCAAGCAGTTAAGGGTTCAAAATCTGTAAGCACTAGATCATAGTCTTTGACGTTTAACTTTCTTAAGTCTTTTAAAAAGCGTAAGGGTGACGCTTTAGTAATAGTTTTCAGCCAGTTGACTGAACCCTCATGGCTATAAAAAGAAAACCCTTCAAAAGCCTTGTAATCGCCAAATATACCCATATCAAAATAGGCATTTTTGGCACGACCACTAAAAATAAAATCAACCTCACAACCTACCGCTTTGAGTGCGGGTAGCATGACACGTGCACGGGTAATATGACCATTGCCTGTGCCTTGAACACCATAAAGAATTCGCACGTATATAAATCTCTAAAACAATAAAATTAAACAGCCATGATGGCTAAGGCAATCCAAGCGCTACTTAAACCCAAGACCATGCCTGCTAGGATATCGCCTGGGTAATGTACGCCCAGCATGACGCGTGATAAACCCACTAAGGTGGCAAATAAATAGGCGGGAATAGCCAAGATAGGACTAAAGGTCACCACAATACTGGCAAAGATAAAAGCCGCTGCGGTATGACCTGATGGAAAACTAAACTTATCTGAGGGAGTGACAAGGCTGACAACATTAACGATTTTATGACATGGACGGTCACGTTTGATGCTGTTTTTTAGGATGTAGTAAATGGGTAGTTCAAAGCAATAAGCAATGACGCCCGCGTAGAATAGGGTTTTACCCTCTGGGCCACCCCAAATCCACATGGTTATGCCGATTAGGGCATACAAGGGACCATTACCAAGGGTTGAAATGATCTGACTTAAAAGAGCAATGGTTTTTTTCTGGTTATGTGCAGATAACCAGAAAAATAATCGTGTATCAGTGACATCTAATAACTCAAGCGTACTCGGTTTCATTGAAGACTCCTGTCAATTACACTAAATCTCTAATGGTTGGAGAAATAGTAGCACTCCGTAATGACAGCTTTATGACATCTATTTCATGTCATATCTTCAATGACTGAGTATGGGCTTGTACTTAGTCCTCTTCGAGTGGGCCGTGATGTTTAGTATCGTCGTTATCACCATTGGTAAAACGAACCTCTTCGGGGTATGGAAAGAAGTCATCCATCTCGCCTGC
>JAAZGT010000134.1 GCA_012511095.1 Alcaligenaceae bacterium | reverse complement strand
TTGTTGAGGTTAATCGCAGGGTAGAGGCGTCTTTCAGCTAAGCGGCGCTCAAGATGAATTTCTGAGTTACCGGTACCCTTGAATTCCTCGTAAATTACATCGTCCATACGGCTACCCGTTTCAATTAGGGCCGTACCGATAATGGTTAAAGAACCACCTTCTTCAACATTACGTGCTGCACCAAAGAAGCGCTTAGGACGGTGTAGAGCATTAGCGTCCATACCACCCGTAAGTACTTTACCTGAGGCAGGAATTACGGTGTTATAAGCACGAGCTAAACGAGTAATGGAGTCAAGTAAAATGATCACATCCTTTTTGAGCTCAACTAAGCGCTTGGCTTTTTCAATCACCATTTCTGCGACTTGTACGTGACGTGTGGCAGGTTCATCAAAAGTTGAGGCCACAACTTCACCGCGTACCGTGCGTTGCATTTCGGTCACTTCCTCTGGGCGCTCATCGACTAATAATACGATTAATGTGGCTTCTGGGTGATTAGTAGTGATGGAGTGCGCGATGTGCTGCATCATCACCGTTTTACCCGATTTTGGTGGTGCAACGATGAGAGCGCGTTGACCTTTACCAAGCGGGGCAAAAATATCTAAAATTCGACCTGTATTATTTTCTTCACTACGAATATCACGCTCTAAAATTAACGGCTCATCAGGGTGTAATGGCGTTAAGTTTTCGAACATCATGCGATGTTTAACACGGTCAGGTGCGACACCGTTAACCTTTTCTACCTTAACTAGAGCAAAGTAACGCTCATTGTCTTTTGGTACGCGTACTTCACCCTCTACTGAGTCTCCAGTATGTAGATTGAAGCGACGGATTTGAGAAGGGGAAATGTAAATGTCGTCAGTATTGGCTAAATAGGAGGTTTCTGGTGAACGTAAGAAACCAAAGCCGTCAGGTAAAACCTCTAACACACCATCGCCGAAAATTTGCTCGCCAGATTTGGCGCGTTTTTTCATGATAGCAAACATAAGTTCTTGCTTGCGGAAGCGATTGGCGTTATCGATTTCTAATTGTTGTGCCAGTTCCAGCAGTTCGGAGACGTGTAAAGATTTTAATTCGTTTAAATGCATTGTTATGATTAGTAAGTGAGTTTATACAAGTGGCAGCCAAGGGAATTTGGCTGCGCGCAGTGTAAAAAGAAAACAATTATAATAAGGAGGATTAGAGGGCTTGCTCGATTAACATAGATAGTTGTTGCTTATTGGCGGCGCCAACTTGTGTAGCAATTTCTTGACCAGCTTTGAAAGTTTTCAACGTAGGGATGCTGCGAATGCCAAATCTTGCAGCTACCTGTGGATGCTCTTGAACATCAACTTTGACCACACGTACTTGACCGTCGTACTCCTTTGAAAGCTCCTCTAGTACAGGGGCAATCTGACGGCATGGACCACACCAAGGAGCCCAGAAGTCAACTAAAACAGGTAACACTGATTCTAAAACATCAGCGTCAAAGCTCGAGTCTGTTGCATTAATGATATCGCTCATAATATATACTCATTTAATGGTTTTTAGAAAACGATTAGCGCGTTTATGCCTAAGCGCGTTATGCTATAGCATCCTAAGTCAACAATAAGCTGACAAGGCTGTGTGCCTACTAATGGGAATCTAATTCGGCCTGCTCATATTGAGGCCAGTGAAATAAAAGCTTATTTATATTCGTCTATAGTAAAACAATAAAGCAACTTATAAAACTTGTATTAACGTAATCAAGTCTTTGCTGTAAAAAGTATTACTCAAGCCGACGAAATATATTATTTTATGTGGTTAGAATAACATTAAAATCTGTGTGATGTTGTGTCTAGACAGCAATTTGATCACAAAAGTCCTCATAGATATATAAAATGTCTTTTTTTTACAATTTATTAAAACTAACGATTTAGCCAAAGTATGTCCAAACAACAAAGCTATGAAGAAGCGTCGATCCAGATACTAAAAGGTTTAGAACCAGTTCGGGAACGTCCTGGTATGTACACCCGTACAGAAACACCTTTGCATATTATTCAAGAGGTGATTGATAACTCCGCAGATGAGGCCTTAGCCGGTGTCTGTAAAAACATCATTGTCACCCTGCATCAGGATCAGAGCGTTAGCATCGAAGATGATGGTCGCGGTATTCCGGTTGGTTGGCATGAAGAGGAAAATGCTCCGGTGGTCGAGATTGTTTTCACCCGTCTACACGCCGGCGGTAAGTTTAGCAAAGATGCTAATTCTGCCTATGCCTTTTCAGGTGGCTTACATGGTGTGGGTGTATCGGTCACTAACGCTTTGTCTAAACGCCTTGAGGTGGTTGTCACACGCGGTGGTGAGCAGCATCAGCTCATCTTTGCCAATGGTGGCCATGTTGAGGAGCCTTTAAAAGTTATTGCTAAAGCACCTGCTCGTAAAACCGGTACCTTAGTACGCGTATGGCCCGATGCTAAGTATTTTGATAGTCCTACTATTCCAGTGGCTGATTTACAGCGTCTTTTACGCAGTAAAGCAGTGTTGTTGCCGGGCGTCTCCATTACCCTAATTAATGAAAAAACCGGTCAAGAGATTACATGGCAGTATAGCGATGGTCTTCGCGGTTACCTCGAAGAGGAATTAGCGGGCGAGGAGCTTTTAATTCCTATGTTTGAGGGCAAACAGTTTGCCGATGCCGACGATGAGAGTTTTGCTGAGGGTGAGGGTTGCGAATGGTTGGTAGCTTGGACGCTCGAGGGTGCTGTAGCCAGAGAGTCATATGTCAACTTGATCCCAACACCAAGCGGCGGTACTCATGAAGCGGGTCTACGCGAGGGTTTATTTAACGCACTTAGAGCTTTTATTGATTTACATAATCTATTGCCTAAGGGTGTGCGTTTATTGTCTGAGGATTTATTTGCTCGATCCAGCTTTGTTTTATCGGTACGCATGCTTGACCCACAGTTCCAGGGTCAAACCAAAGAGCGTCTTAATAGCCGTGATGCCGTGCGCTTAGTTAGTAATTACGTGAAAAGTGCTTTTGAGTTATGGCTCAATAGTAACGTTGACTGGGGTCGCACATTGGCTGAAATGGTGATTCGTCAAGCCCAAGCTCGTGCCCGTTCAGCTAAAAAAGTAGAAAAACGTAAGAGTTCCGGTGTGGCTGTATTACCTGGTAAATTGACTGATTGTGAGTCAGACGATCCGACGCGCACTGAGGTTTTCCTAGTCGAGGGTGACTCTGCTGGTGGTTCGGCAAAAATGGGTCGTGATAAGGAGTTTCAGGCAATTTTACCTTTACGTGGTAAGGTCCTAAACTCGTGGGAGGTCGATAGGGATCGACTCTTTGCTAATA
>JAAZGT010000133.1 GCA_012511095.1 Alcaligenaceae bacterium | reverse complement strand
TGATTGCTAAGTTAATCGTTTGGGGCGTAGACCGTGAGCAAGCTATTGCACGTATGCGTCAAGCTTTATTAGGCACGCATATCATTGGTCTGCACACTAACGTGGACTTCTTATACCGTCTCATGACCAATGACGCCTTTGTTAATGCAGATTTAGACACTGGCTTAATCGAAAAGAACCACGACACGCTCTTCCCTGAAGCGACTGAAACCCCTGCTAAGGCTTTAGCTTATGCTGCTGTAGCTCATTTAGCTAGACATGGTTTAAAGCATAGCCGTGGGGCTAAAAACGCGCCTACAAGCTATATTGACCCATGGGCAAGTGCAGATTACTGGCGTGCTCGTCAAGGCGAAGGCACGACTATTACGGTCGAAGACGGTGATGTTGAGCATCAGCTACGTATTCAAGAACGCGCTCGTGATGAGTGGATTTTAGATATTAACGGTACTGAGCATAATATTGCTTGGGAAGTAGACACCGCTGAGGGTGGTCACTTTGATATTAAATTAGCGCTTGATGGTGTGTTAAGCCAAGGCAAGGTGGTCTTAGAAGATGAAGACCTATACTTGTACACTCAAGATGGTCAAACGCTTCTCAGATTGCCTAACTTCTTAGCGCATGCTGGTGAAGGTGATGACGTTGGTGGTGGCGGTCTAACTGCTCCGATGCCAGGTAAAGTAATCAATATCCTCGTCAATGTCGGCGATAAGGTTGAGGCTGGCGATGTATTGTTAGTCATGGAAGCCATGAAAATGGAGCATTCAATTACTGCTGATGAAGGTGGTACGGTTGAAGAGCTATTTTTCGCAGTCGGCGACCAGGTTACCGAGGGTGTCGAGTTAATTAAATTAACGGTCGAGTCCTAATAACTAAGATAGAGATTGTTAAATCTCTATCTGCCAATACAAAACGGGATGCTTGTAAGCATCCCGTTTTACTTTCTGATATTAATTGCTCACCCAAGCTTGTGGCTTAAAGCATGAGCAATCATAGTGCGCCTATTGACAAGCTTTTATCCAAGCATTGATGGTGTCTAAGGCCTCGGGTTCATCCAAAAACGGCACATGACCACGGTCTTTGATGACACAGGTGAGCATATCTGGGCGTCTTTTTTGCATTTCTTCTAGTGTTTCGACACTAAGAATATTTGAATTTTCACCGCGTACCATTGCTAAGGGCTTAGCAACTAAGCGATCAAACTCATCCCAAAAGGGTGCCACACCCTCATCAACCCAATTTTGGATAAAGACTTCACGTAAGCCGGGGTCGTACATTAAGTCGATTTTGCCGCCAACTTGTATGTATTGGTTTTTAGCTTCCTCTAACCAACGAGAGTCAGGAATATTTTTAAAACCATTAGCAGTACGACCTGCTTTGATCAGCTCTGCCATTTCATTCATATTTTTAGCTGTAGGTGGCACACCTAGATAATTGCTGATGTCTTTTAGACCTGTATCCTCGATAACTGGTCCAATGTCATTAAAACAGACGCCAACGATACGCTCTGGGGCCACTGTCGCTAAATAAGTGGCAATCAGACCACCACGTGAAGTACCAATAAACGCTGCACGTTCAATACCTAAATGATCCATTACCTCAAGCACATCTGCAGACTCTTGCTCAACTGTGTAACTCGCTGGATCAGCATAAGCTGAATAACCTCGACCACGTGAGTCAATACGCACCATGCGTAGCCCAGGGTCAAAATGACTAAGTAAATAATCAAAATCAAGGCTATTACGTGTTAATCCAGCCAAAGCAATAACAGTTAAACCCTCATAATCTGTAGGGTGCGTGTCACGGTAAAAGATCGTTGTCCCGTCTTTTACAGTAACGGTATTGTCAATGCGCACTATTTATATCTCCTACTTAATGACTTCTTAATTCTTAATTAAGCTACATTTGATGCGTTTTCAGCCATTAATTTACGTGCTGCACGTACGATTACGAGCTCTTCGTCAGTAGGAATAACCATTACCTTAACTTTAGAGTTAGGTGTACTGATTACACGTTGACCTTTGCCTTCAGTGTTAGCAACATCGTCAAACTCAATACCCATCCAAGCTAAGCCCTGACATACCTCACGACGGATTAATGCAGAGTTTTCACCAATACCAGCGGTGAACACGAGCAAATCCATACCTTCCATAGTTGAAGCCATTAAAGCAATCTCACCGCGCACTTTGTTGATAAAGTAGTCAACAGTGCGATTACCCTCTTCGGTACCAGCTTCACATAAAACGCGCATGTCGTTGGATAAACCACCTGACAGGCCTAATAAGCCAGACTCTTTGTAGAGCATTTTAGTAAGATCAGCTACGCTCATACCCTCAGTCTCTAGGAAATGCAAGAGAACACCTGGATCTAAGCGGCCACAGCGAGTACCCATAGGAGCACCATCAAGAGCACTGAAGCCCATACTAGTAGCTTGGCTCTCACCGTTTTGGATTGCAGTTAATGAAGCACCGTTACCTAAGTGGGCAACAACAACCTTACCTTTATGTAACTCAGGCTCAATACGAGCAACTTCACTATTAATGTAGTCGTAGCTTAAACCGTGGAAACCATAACGCAAAATACCTTTTTCGTAGTACTCGTAAGGAATTGCGAAAGCCTCGTTTCTGAACGGTTGAGTGCGGTGGAATGCCGTATCAAAACAAGCTAGCTGTGGAACATTTGGGAAATGCTCCATGGCCGCTTCAATACCAGAGATATTGTGTGGCTGATGTAATGGCGCTAAACGAATGTATGATTTTAATTTTTCTAAAACTTCATCCGTAATGATAACTGGTGCGTTGTATACGCTACCACCGTGAACTACACGGTGACCAGCAGCAATTACCTCAATGTGTGGGTAGTGCATCTTTAGTGTGTCAATCACAAGACGCATTGCTGTGCTGTGGTTTTCTAGGCTGAACTCATCTGGTAGTGGTAATACATTACCCTCACCATCTTTAATTTTAATAGTACAACCTACCTCACCAATACACTCACACAAACCCTCCATGATTGGGTCATCTGAACCCTCAAGATAAAGTGCAAATTTTAGTGAAGATGAACCTGCATTTAGTGCTAAAAAGCCTTTATTCTCATTATTAGCCATATTCTCTACTCTCCTTTTGGCAAATATTTAATTATTTATTTCTATTGGCATATTGCAACGTTACAACTGCACAAGAAGCTAAGCGAGACATTGCGCTGTCAGCACGCGAGTTAAGAATTACTGGAACCTTAGCACCAAGTACTAAACCAGCGTTTTCGGCGTGTGCAATATATGTCATTTGCTTCATGAACATATTACCGGCGTCTAGGTTAGGCATAACCAAGATATTGGCACGGCCAGCAACTTCGCTCTCAATACCTTTGGTACGAGCGGCTTCGATATCAATAGCGTTATCACAAGCTAAAGGACCTTCAACTAAACCGCCAGTGATTTGACCACGATCGGCCATTTTCGATAATAAAGCGGCTTCAACAGAAGATTGAATAGCTGGGTTAACCATTTCAACTGCAGATAATGCAGCAACACGTGCTTCTGAACCTAAAGAAACAGCTAAGTCAATCGCGTTTTGAGTAATATCAACTTTAGTTGGTAGGTCAGGGTAAATGTTGATCGCAGCATCAGTAATATACAGAAGCTCTGAGCGTCCTGGAGTATCCATAACAAATACGTGCGTAAAGCGACGACCATCACGTAAACCTGTGTTTCTATCGAGCATAGCGCGCAATAGGTCATCAGTGTGTAAGTGACCCTTCATGATGGACACTGCACGGCCTTCGTGTACTAACTGACAAGCAGCTGTTGCAACCGCTTGGTCGCTACCTTCGACCTCAATGATCTCGTAGCTAGAAATGTCTTCGCCAAGCTCTTTAGCAGCAGCAAGGATTTTCTCTTTATTACCTAAAAGAATAGGAATAATAATGCCTTCTTTGGCTGCTAAGGTAGCACCCTCTAAAGAAACTTTGTTATGCGGACAAACGACAGCGATTGGTACTGGATCGCACTCTTTAGCACGACGTAGTAACTCCTCGAAGTGGCGGTGACGTTGGACGATTAGGCCAGGTACCTCTACTTTACGCTCACACTTTTCAGTTGGTGCATTAACATCAGCCTCACCATCGAGCATTAACTGATTATCCGAAGTACGAGTAACCGCTAATTTGATAGTAACAACGTTATTTGGTTTTTTATCAATTACCTCAACCGTGATAAGTAACTCATCACCAGGGTGAGCACGGCAATGTGACTCAAACTTAAAGTCTTTATAGGTCGAACCAGGACCAGGTAAAATATTACCTACTACAGCAGAAACAATTGATGCAACAAACATAGTCGGGGCCATATTTTCTGGGCGACCGTTGCAATCAACCTCTCCGTTAGGCAAGCTAAGTGGGTTGTAGTTACCCGAAGTAGTGGCAAAAACGTATAAGTCATCAATCGTTACTAAACGACGTAACTCTGCCTTGTCACCTACCTTTAACTCATCATAGGTACGGTTTACTAAACGCATAATTTAAATTCCCTTATATAAGATTATAAACGCGCAATTTTTGCTAATAAATTAATTTACTAGCCACTAAAACCACTGCTAATACAACAACTTAGCCTAGGCCTAATGGCGTAGGACATCAATTGTAATTAAATAGTTTCAATTTTTCAGCTATGGTTACCACTAATATAACAAAAAAGCCCCACTACCTATGCGGTTATGTGGAGCTTATTTGATTCTTCTTAACTAGTTAATGTTACAAATTGAAATAACATCTATTTAGAAGGCAGGTACTACTGCACCTTTATATTGATCCTGAATAAAGCTCTTTACTGCATCGCTATTTAAAGCGTTAATTAACTTCTCAATACGAGCGTCTTTTTCGTTGCCCTCTTTAACTGCTACTAAGTTAGCGTAAGGAGATTCAGAACCCTCGATTAAAAGCGCATCTTCTAAAGGATTTAATCCTGCCTCTAAAGCGTAGTTAGTATTAATTAAGGCTAAATCAACATCATCTAAAACGCGCGCTAAGGTAGCTGCTTCTAATTCAGTAAAACGTAGCTTCTTAGGATTCTCAACAATATCTCTAGAAGTCGCTAATAAGTTATTAGGATCTTCTAACTTAATAATGCCATTTTGCTCTAATAATAAAAGAGCGCGTGCACCATTAGATGGATCGTTAGGAATGGCAACGCGTGAACCATCTTTTAGATCATCAATTTTCTCGATTTTTTTAGAATAGGCACCAAAGGGCTCAACGTGCACTAAAGCAACGCTAACTAAGTCAGTACCGCGCTCTTGATTGAAACTATCTAAATAAGGTTTATGCTGGAAGAAGTTAGCATCAATTTGACCATCGGCCACTTGCTGATTAGGCTGCACATAATCAGTAAACACCTTAATATCTAAATCAACACCTTCATCTTTAAGCGCAGGCTTAATGTGCTCAAGAATTTCTGCGTGTGGCACCGGTGTCGCAGCAATGCTTAATTTATCAGCGGCTAAGCTTGGCTGAAAGGCGACTGCTGCCGTTAAGGCTAAAGCAGAAAAAATAGACTTTAACTTCATAAAATGATCTCCGTATATTTCAAGTATTTTTCAATGGTATATAAAAACCAAGAAAAAAGCCATAAAAACAAACTTCTATATAACTAGTGGAAATAAAGATATAAAAAAGACGACTACTTACGATTCATCTTTAACACTAAGCGATCGCCAAGCATTTGAATCAATTGCACCATTACAATCAAAATCACCACCGTGATCAACATCACCTCAACCTGATAGCGTTGATAACCATAGCGAATCGCAATATCACCCAAACCGCCGCCACCAACCACGCCACTCATGGCTGTATAACCAATTAAGGTAATAGCCGTAACGACCACCGCACTAATCACACCTGTCGTGGCTTCTGGTAAAAGCGCATAAAAGACCGTTTGCCTTGGTGTCGCACCCATGGCTTTACACGCTTCAGAAATACCAGGGTCAAGCTCACGCAACACGTTTTCTACCAAACGCGCAAAAAATGGTGCCGCACCAACCACCAATGGAGGAATAGAACCTGGCACACCCAAAGCCGTACCCATGACAAAACGGGTAAATGGAATTAATACGATTAATAATATTAAGAAAGGCACCGAACGCAGCACATTGACGATCAAAGACAAGACTTGATAAATCGACTTATTAGCCAATAACTGCCTTTCGCTACATAAAAACAAATAAATGCCCAGAGGCAAACCAATTAATACCGTAAAAGCTAGGGACCAACCGGTCATTATTAACGTATCTAGGGTTGCTTCACCAATTAAACCCCAATCAACTCGCTGAAAATTCACGACTGCAACACCTCATAGGCCACATTATTATCCTTTAAAAACTCCGTAACGCGTTTTTGCTTATCTGCATCGCCATCGATGGACACAACGAGTTGGCCATAGGCGATATCTTTGAGCTGACCTACCGTACCCTGCAAAATACTTATTTGCGTATCGAGCTCAGTTGCCATACGACTGATTAAAGGTTGTGCCGTCGTTTCACCACGATAACTTAAGCGTAAAACTCGTGCCCCAGAATCAGCCACTAGACGCTTCCACGCCTCGGCATCGACACCACTACTTTCATGTAAAAGCGATTGCGTTGTCTCATGTTGCGGGTGTAAAAAAACATCGATCACCTCGCCCTCTTCGACCAAATGACCATGGTCTAACACTGCCACCTTATCGCAGACGCTACGAATCACGTCCATACTATGGGTAATCAGCACAATAGTAATACCCAAGCGTCGGTTAATATCCATGAGTAGATCCAAAATGGCTTGTGTCGTTTCAGGGTCAAGCGCACTGGTCGCTTCATCACATAACAAAAGCTCGGGGTTATTAGCTAAGGAACGCGCAATACCAACACGCTGCTTTTGACCACCCGATAATTGAGCAGGGTATTTATGCGTGTGTTCGGTTAATCCTACAATTTCTAAGAGCTCCATGGCACGAGCTTCACGCTCTTTTTTAGGCACCCCAACCAAACGCAATGGCAAACACACATTATCTAATACTGTGCGTGAACTGAGTAAGTTAAAGTGCTGAAAGACCATGCCTATGCGATGGCGTAGCTGACGTAGCTCTGCACCCTTGAAGGCACTAATATCCTCACCATTTAAGTAGACCTTACCGCTACTAGGCCTTTCGAGGAGGTTTAAAAGACGAATGAGAGTAGATTTACCCGCCCCCGAACGACCAATGATGCCGTAAATCGAACCTCTATCAATTTGTAGATTGACATCACTGAGTGCTGTATGGACTGGTCTACCCTTGGTTTCAAAACGTTTATAAATATGTTCGAGACGAATCAAGGTTATTCCAAAAAAAATATGATTAGAGAATATTGTAAACAATTTGACCAGTAAATAGAATCTTCATCACCCATAAAACGGGGCTTAAACCGAGTCGTAATAACTATTTAATAAGTTGATTAATAATTCTTTAAAACAATTTAAGCTTGAACTAAATTTGCTATATCAATTTTAATACGTTATAGTAATAGACCATTAAAAATTTCCTCTGTGTACTTGTAGTTAGCTCAATAGCTTTAAACATGAAATATAAAAGTGTTTATTTGAACTACGGTATCTGTCAATTAGGGATATAAATCCCTGTCTTGTATTGACGACATTTATTGTGGTCGTTTTCCGCAAAACTCTTTGGCGTACGCAGTTACCTACGAATTTATTTGTATGAACAATGTAAGACTTAAGGAGCTTTTCAAGTTTATGAATTTTAAAAAGAACAAACTACTATCCGCTGTTATTACTACAGCAGCATTAAGTTTTGGTGCTGTTAACGTGGCAGCTGCAGCCGATAAGCCGACGTGTGAAATTGATCGCACCATTAATTTTGGTGGCATGAGCTGGGAATCAAACCTAGTAATCAGTGACGTACAACGTTTTATTTTAGAAAATGGCTACGGTTGTAAAACTGACGTTCTTCCTACGGAAACTCTACCTGCCTTAGCCGCATTAGAGCGTGGTGACCTAGATGTCAATAGTGAAATCTGGTTAAACACCATGGGTACGATTTGGGATGATGCCGTAGAACGTGGCAATGTCGTTCGTTCAGGCGACCTCTTTATGGGTGGTGAAGCTTGGTTTATACCAAAATACACCCAAGAGCGTTTACCTGAATTAGTTAAAGCCTCTGACCTACCTAAATTCAAAGCAGAATTCAGCGATCCAGAGGATCCGAATAAAGGCCGTTTCTATGGTTGTCCTGCGGGTTGGGGTTGTGAGATTGTAAGTACTAACTTATTTAACGCTCTAGAACTAAGCGATGACTTTACCTATTACCAACCTGGTACGGGTGCAGCTCAAAAAGCCGCTTTAACCTCTGAATATCGTCGTAAAAACAACATCGTTTTCTACTACTGGTACCCAACCCCATTAGTTGGTTCACTTGATTTAGTGGAATTAGAACTACCTGAGTTCGACGAGGAAAAACATAAGTGTTTAACCGACGTGGATTGTGACAATCCAGAGCCTAATGCTTATCCAAATAACCCGGTGTTTGTTGCTTTAAACAAAGGTTTCGCTGACGAAGCGCCACAGTTAAAAGCCTTCTTTGATAAAAACGAAATTCCTTTAGAAGTGATTAACGCCACGCTAGCCGAAATGGAAGAATCTGGTGATGACTCAGATGAAATAGCGAAATGGTTCCTAGAAAAATACACTGATATTTGGACTCAGTGGGTACCACAAGAAGTCGCTGAGCGCGTTAAAAAAGCTCTATAAACCCTTTATTTCGAATAAAAAAACCTTGGCTAAGGGCTGCTCGCCCTTAGCTTGGGATACCTGTCACTTTAATTTTGAAGAAAGAGTTTAAAAGAGCAAATTAATTATGAAAATCAATAACTATTTAAGTAAAAAATTATTATCTACCACCCTCCTTTCATGTGCCCTTAGTTTAGGCGCAGCCTCTACAGCTATTGCAAGCACCCCAGCCTGTGAAGTTGATCATACTGTGAATTTTGGCGGTATGAGTTGGGAAAACAACCTAATTATGGTTGATATCCAACGCTTCATTTTAGAAAATGGCTACGGTTGTAAAACAGCAGTTCTTCCCACCGAAACCATCCCAGCCTTAGCCGCATTAGAGCGCGGTGATTTAGCTGTTAATAGTGAAATCTGGCTCAATAGCCTAGGGGAGCTATGGGACGATGCCGTTGAACGTGGCAATGTGATCCGTTCCGGTGATTTATATGTCGGTGTTGAGGCGTGGTTTATTCCTAGATACGTACAAGAACGTTTCCCAGACTTAAAAAAAGCGACGGACTTAGCTAAATACAAAGAAGAGTTTAAAGACCCTGAGAATCCAGATAAAGGCCGCTTCTACACTAGCCCAGCGGGCTGGAGCAGTGAAGTGATTAATGCCAACTTATTTGAAGCATTGGATTTAAATAAGGACTTTACCTTGTATCAGCCAGGTAACCCTGCTGCCAAAAAAGCAGTGGTTCAATCGGAGTATCGTCGCAAGAAAAATATTGCCTTTTACTACTGGGCTCCAACCCCTCTCGTTTCGGGTATGGATTTAGTTCAACTAGAACTACCAGAGTATGACGCAGAAAAGTACAAGTGTTTATTGGATGTGAATTGCGAAAACCCGCAAGCCACTGCATATCCTCATAGTCAGGTGTTTATTGCCCTAAATAAGCAATTTGCAGAAGATGCACCAAAATTAAAAGCATTTTTTGATAACAACACCATGACCGAAGAAGTAATGAGCTCCATTTTGGTGCATCTCGAAGAAACAGGTGACGGCATCATGGACGTAGCTAAATGGTTCTTAGCCGAACGCCCAGACGTGTGGACCCAGTGGGTACCTGAAGATGTCGCAGAGCGTGTTAAGCAAGCCTTGTAAGTAAAGGCCCATTTCAATACGAGCGCTTAACTTCAAGAATCGACCTTAGGTTAAGCACTATATAAGAAGATTTTTAATCTTAAGGAAAAATTTTTATGTTATTTGGCAAAAAAGCAGTATCAGTAACATTAATGACCGCTGCCCTAAGTTTTGGAGCAGCGAACTTAGCAACTGCAGCTGAGCCAGTCTGTGAAGTTGAGCGCACCATTAATTTTGGTGGCATGAGCTGGGAAAGTAATTTAATCGTAGTAGATATCCAGCGCTTCATTTTAGAAAATGGTTACGGCTGTAAGACCAACGTTATTCCAACAGAAACAGTACCAGCTCTTACCGCACTAGAACGTGGTGACTTAGATGTTAAAAGTGAAATTTGGCTCAACAGCTTGGGCACACTTTGGGATGAGACGCTAGCACGAGACAAAGTGATCAAATCTGGTGATTTGTACGTGGGTTATGAAGCATGGTTTATTCCAAAATACACCCAAGAACGCTTCCCAGAACTAAAAAAAGCCTCTGACCTACCTAAGTATAAAGATGCTTTTAAAGATCCAGAAGACCCTAACAAAGGTGCTTTTTACGGTTGTCCAGCGGGTTGGAACTGTGAAGTTGTTAGTTTAAATTTATTTAAAGCATTGGACTTAAACGAGAGCTTTAATCACCACTCTGTTGGTTCGGCTGCTCAAAAAGCAACGGTGATGTCAGAGTATCGTCGCAAAAATAATATTGTGTTCTATCACTGGCATCCAACACCTTTAGTGGGATTGTTAGATCTAGTACAACTAGAACTTCCTGAATACGATGAGGCAAAGCATAAGTGCTTAACCGATGCAAATTGTGATAACCCACAAGCTTCAGCCTATCCTACTAACCCTGTGTTTGTTGCCTTAAATAAAAAATTCTCTGAAGATGCGCCGCAATTAAAAGCGTTTTTCGATAACAACGAAATCCCTATTGATGTCATTGGTGCAACCCTAGGTGAGATGGAAGAATCTGGCGGTGAACCGATGGACGCTGCACTCTGGTTCTTAAATGAATACCCAGAACTTTGGACCCAGTGGGTACCTGAAGATGTCGCAGAGCGTGTTAAGCAAGCGCTTTAATCCGATTTAAAATTTTCGCTTTAAAACACTTATAGTTAACAATTAAACAATACATTATGTTTCCAGAAATTTTTTCAGCTCGCGATGCTAGACGGGCCATTGACGGTTTTGTCGATGACTTAGTATTCAATTACGCGGACACACTGACTGCGATGTCCCAACCTTTTCTTAAAACATTGGTTTGGATCGAGCAGGTTTTACGTAGTGCACCTTGGTGGAGCATTATTTTAGTCGTTGTGGTATTGGCTTTTTTAGCCAGCCGACGCCTAGGTTTCTCAATCGCCATGGGTGGCCTACTCTTTATCCTAGGCTCTATCGGCCTGTGGAATGAGGGTATGGAAACCCTCTCTTTAATGATTATGGCTACCGCCCTAGCTGTATTGATAGGAATTCCACTCGGGATTATTACGGGTAAATCTAAAGTTGTCCGCTCGGTGATGTTACCGACCTTAGACGTGATGCAGACCTTACCTAGTTTTGTCTATTTAATTCCAGTAGTGATGCTATTTGGTTTGGGTAAGATTCCAGCCATTATTGCAACGGTAATTTATGCCGTACCACCATTAATTCGTTTAACCGATTTAGGTATTAGATTGGTTGATACAGAGGTATTAGAGGCATCACGCTCTTTTGGTGCTAACTCCATGCAACAACTATTTGGCGTACAACTACCTTTAGCCCTACCAAACATCATGGCGGGTCTTAACCAGACAACGATGATGGCGCTATCAATGGTGGTTATCGCATCAATGATTGGTGCACGCGGTCTAGGTTATGAGGTACTACTAGGTATTAACCGACTAGAAGTGGGTCGAGGTTTATTAGCAGGTATCGGCATTGTGATTCTTGCCATTATCTTTGACCGTATTTCACAATCTTACGGTAAACGCATTCAAGAACGGAAAGCCTAATTATGAGTAAAATCGAAGTAAAAAATATTTATAAAATTTTCGGTAAAGACCCGAAAAAATGGCTCGACCCCGTTAAACAAGGGATGAGCAAACAAGAACTATTAGAAAAAAGTGGCCATACCCTAGGACTAAAAGATATTAGTCTAAGTATTGAAGAGGGTAGTATTTATGTGATCATGGGTTTATCAGGTTCTGGTAAATCCACCCTCATTCGCCACTTTAACCGTTTAATCGACCCTACAGCTGGAAAGATTTTGGTTGATGGTGTTGATGTAATGAGCTTAAATAAGCGCGAATTACAAGAGTTCCGTCGCAAAACCATGAGTATGGTGTTTCAACGCTTTGGTCTCTTACCGCACAAAACCGTGCTAGATAACGCTGCTTACGGTTTAATCACTCAACGCGTACCTAAAAAAGAAGCGCACGAAAAAGCCAAATATTGGTTAGAACAAGTGGGCCTAGAGGGTTTTGAGGATCAATACCCTAACCAGTTATCTGGTGGTATGCAACAACGTGTGGGCCTAGCCCGCGCCTTGGCAACCGATACTGAAATTATCCTAATGGACGAGGCTTTTTCTGCACTTGACCCATTGATTAAGCGTGAAATGCAGGATCAGTTGATCGAATTACAAGACCGCTTGAACAAGACTATTGTCTTTATTACGCATGATTTAGATGAGGCCCTACGTTTAGGTAACCGCATTGCAATTCTAAAAGACGGTGAATTAGTGCAAGAAGGTACACCTGAGGATATTTTATTATCGCCTCAAACAAGTTATATCGAAAACTTCCTACAAGACGTTAACCGTGGTAAAGCACTTAACGCAGCCCATGCGATTAACTCGCCACGCCTCAAATTAACGATGCGTGCACGCCCTGCTCAAGCTTATGAGCGCATGAAAGCGTTAGACTTAAGCTTTGCACCAGTACTCGACGGTAAGATTTTCGCTGGTATTATCAAGCTTAAATCTGCTGAAGACGCTATGAAACGTGGTTTAAGAGATATTTCAAGTGTGGTGATTGAAGCCGCAACCATCTCAAGCGAAGCAAACCTTGAAGATGTACTACCACATATGATTCAAACCGATAGCGATGAGCCTGTTGTTGTGACCACAGAAGATGATGAGCTAATCGGTGTGGTTTCTAGAACGAAAGTCGCTGAGCTGGTTGCTAGCGCAACCGCAGAGGATGCCCTTGGTCTTTCATCTTGTAACGGTGACGGTGAAACTAAGCCCGCGTCTGAGACAGAAACCAAGGTTGATGCACAAAAAACTGAAAAAACTACTAATCAAGAAGCTTAAAACCATATAAATTAGTAAATTAAAGAGCTCAAAAGCCCTCACAGGATTGGATTTTATATCCAATCATTGAGGGCTTTATTTATATCCATACCATACTAATTTTTCAGACAAAAAAAAAGCGCACGACTCGAAAGAGTTTGTGCGCTTTTAAGCCTTAAAGAGGAAGGCTTTAACCGCCCTGCTCTGCTCAAAGCAGGACAACTAAACTTTTAAAATTGACCTTGTAAACGTACCCAGAACTGACGACCTGGTTCGTTTATTTGTTTACCTACAATTGGGTTATAACCACCAATATCAGCTGAACCACGGTTAATAAACTCGCTATAAGTACGGTTAAAGATGTTATCTACACCGCCACTTAGACTCAGATTTTTAGTGATCTGATACGACACATTGGCTGAGAACACTGTAAAGCCACTTGATGGACCGTTATCAGCACCAAAGATATTACCTTGGCCTTTAGCGTAGCGACTTTGCTTAGCCACATTACGCATCAAAAGATTGGCGGATAAGGTACCATTGTCATAACCAAGATAAGTATTAGCCTCAAAAGGTGCAATCTGGGCTAAGGCACGCTTATCGGTGCGGTTTTTACCATAGGTATAGGCAACTGCAGTACCTACATGCCAATTAGGCATGAACTCATAATTGATGTCGCCTTCAAAGCCATAGAGACGGGCACTGATATTGCGTGCAGTATCACTTGGGCCTTTAACACTATCAATTAAAATGTAATTACTAATGTGGCTCGCAAAGACGTTGAAAGAAGCCTCTAAAGCGCCACTACGATAAATTAAACCTAGATCAAGCTGATTATTGGTTTCTGGTTTAATTAACCAACCGTTAGTCTTGCCACGCTCCCAAAAATCTGGGGCACGTTGTGCAATACCAAAGCCACCGTAAAGCGTGAGATCATTAATATCTTGCTCATAGCGTATGAAACCAGCACCGGTGTCATAGGATTTTTTCATTAAGTCAGGACGTGTGTTTTTAAGCATCATGCCCTTACCCATATTTTCAGCGTAACGTGCTGTTGTGTGGTCATAACGTAAACCACCAATTAAACGCTGCTCTGGATTGATACGCCAGGTGGTTTCTGCAAAAATAC
>JAAZGT010000132.1 GCA_012511095.1 Alcaligenaceae bacterium | reverse complement strand
TGACTCAAAAGCTCGATGTGTATCAGTTGCTCGATACGCCTTTCTATCATCCAGTGGTTGAGGAGTTGGTACAGACTGCACTGCGAGATATAGCGCGTCAAATGGAGCCAAGTATCTATCCTTTAGGTTTGACCCCGATTAAATAATATTTTCTATTTAATGGAATAAGATGCGCCCGTTGCTAAAAGTGATGGGCGTTTTTTCTTGTTTATGCATTTTCTTAATGAGAATGATAAATATTTATGTGTGGGTGAATGGTGACTTGTCTGCTAGGATAAAGATTAAGAGTAATTGATAATGATTGTGAGTTAGATTATGAAAAAGCAAAATCATTTTGAAGCACCAGTCTTATCAAATGGTAAACGACCTAGCGGGATTCAGCACAGTCTCACATTATGGATTGGTTTAGTGCTTGCTGCCGTGTTGATAGCTATTCTTTCATATCAATTATGGCTTTATCTGCGCGAGGAGCCCGTTGTATTTCGTGCCTTTATTGGTGGCTCAGTGGCTGCATTAGCTACAGCTATTGGCGCATTAACGGTATTGTTTTCACAGGCCATGTCACAGCGTACTCAAGATACTTTATACGGTTTTGGGGCGGGGGTGATGCTTGCTGCTTGTGCCTTTTCTTTGATTATTCCAGCCTTTGAGGCGATTAATTCAATGAGTTTATTTGGGGGCGGGCAGTGGACCGCTAGTAGCATTGTGGGGATATCAATTCTAATCGGAGCCGCGGCGCTGATGATGCTAGACCACGTGGTTCCACATGAGCACTTTATTAAGGGCTATGAACGGTCTGAACATGCAGGTCGTCTACGTCGGGTTTGGTTATTTGTTTTTGCTATTGTTTTGCACAATATCCCTGAGGGTTTATCCATTGGTGTGGCTTATGGTGTGCCTGGGGAGGTGTCTGGTAATGCCTTAGCCGTTGGCATTGCCATTCAAGATATTCCTGAGGGCTTAGTGGTTGCTTTTGCGTTAATTTCTACGGGTTATGGGCGCGGCTTCTCAGTACTAATTGGTGTCTTGAGTGGTTTAGTAGAGCCAGTAGCAGCGGTGTTAGGAGCTATTGCTGTGACGGCTTCGGCTAACTTATTGCCATGGGGCTTAGGCTTTGCAGCAGGTGCTATGTTATTTGTCATCAGCCATGAAATTATTCCCGAGTCACATCGTCGAGGCCACGAGCGTTGGGCCACTAGCGGTTTGATGCTAGGTTTTGTCCTGATGATGATTCTTGATACGGCGCTTGGTTAATTTACGCTTAGAAGGTGCCAAATTAGGCATGTTAGACTGATAGCGTTTTAAATCTTCCTAATTGAAATTTGACTGTGATGAGCGACATAGAGCAAATGCTGGAGCAGGTTGCTGACTCGTATAACACCTTCCCCTATGACTCCCATGCTTTTAAATGGTGTTCGCCAGCGTATATACGTGCGGCGGCGTATTTGTATGGGGTCGATTTGCCGCCCGTACAAACTGCTCGCGTGCTTGAAATTGGTTGTGCTGCGGGTGGTAATAGCCTGCCTTTTGCTTTTATGTATCCCGATGCAGAAATTACAGCCATCGATATCTCTGAAACACAGATTCAACAGGGGCAAGCGATTGTAGATCGAGCAGGTTTAAAGAATATTAGCTTGCGTACGCTCAGCATGACGGAATTGCCCGAGGACTTTGGGACATTTGATTATGTGATTGCTCATGGTGTCTTAAGTTGGATTCCTAAAATCGTGCAACCCCAACTTTTTAAAGCAATTGAGACGAGCCTACAGCCTAATGGTGGAGCCTATGTAAGTTTTAATACCTATCCAGGTTGGCGCGCTAGAGAAACCCTACGCGATCTGATGCTTTGGCATTGCCGTGGTATGGATGATATGCAGGACAAAGTAGACAAGGCGCGTGAAGTGATTCCTTTTTTAGAAGAGGGTGTGAGTCCACATAATCTATTGCAGCCAGCTAAGGAGTATTTAGCGGCTCAATTGCCTGATTGTGAGAGTCAAGATTATTACCTAGCGCATGAGTATTTAGAGCTGCACAACAATCCTTTATATTTAACGCATATGATTAACTATGCTGAAAAATCAAATTTGCGCTATGTGGGTGATGCGGACCCTAGAATTGAATGTCCTGAGTATTATGACTTAGCGGATAATGAGGAGTTTTTAATTCTTCAATCCAGCGCCAATACAGCCATTGAACGTCAGCAATACCTTGATTTTGCGGTGGGTAGAAGTTTTAGAAAAAGCCTATTAACCTCCGAACAACACGCACAACACGCTTTTCCAAACCCAGACTTTAGTCGTTTAGTCGACTTGTTGTTTGCGGGATCCTTTGAAGCAGTTAAGAGTGAAGAAAAGCACTATAAAACTTATCAGGTATTTGATAAAAAAATTAGTATCGTCTGCACTATTACTCAAAATATGTTGGCACTTTTGCATCAAAGTTGGCCTCGACCCGTGTCTGGGCGTGATTTATTGCG
>JAAZGT010000131.1 GCA_012511095.1 Alcaligenaceae bacterium | reverse complement strand
AGCAGGACCCTGATAGCTATCTGGGTGTTGAGCACAGGCTGCTAAAAAGCCAATAGTTGCTAAAATAAATAGAAGTTTTTTGATGTTTTTCATGTGCTTCTGCTCCAAAAGATTTTATGAGGCATTTTTATGCCGTGTCGATTATTGTAGTGCATTTCTTTATGTATTTCATTGTAGAGGTTGATTGAAACGATGCGTAAAATTATTCATGTTGATATGGATGCATTTTATGTTTCAGTCGAATTACGGGATAGACCTGACTTAAAGGGGTTACCTGTGGTTGTGGCTTGGGAGGGCGAACGCTCTGTGGTCTGTGCTGCCTCCTATGAGGTGCGTGAGTATGGCGTGCATTCGGCCATGTCAGTCGCTAAGGCAAAGCAGCTTTGCCCAAAGGCAATATATTTAAGCCCAAATTTTAATAAATATCGTGCCGTTTCGACTCAGATTCGTGAGATTTTCAAAAAGCACACAGACTTAATCGAACCTTTATCACTTGATGAGGCGTATTTAGATGTCACAGAAAATAAACTCGACATCCCATTTGCTACCGAGGTGGCACAATTAATTCGTCAGGATATTTTTGAAACGACGGGATTGACGGCTTCTGCAGGTGTAGCACCCAATAAATTCTTAGCCAAAATCGCTTCCGATTGGAATAAGCCTAATGGTTTAACAGTGATCTCACCACAAAAAATGATGGATTTTTTAATGCCTTTACCAGTGCAAAAGATTCCTGGTGTTGGTCGGGTGACCTTATCAAAAATGCACCATCTCAAGATTTACACAGTCAGTGATTTAGCGACGCATAGCCTAGGGGAGTTGGTACATCATTTTGGTAGTTATGGTTATAGGCTTTTTCAACTAGCTCAAGGAATTGATAGAAGGGCAGTTAAACCTGATCGTGAACCTAAGCAAATCTCGGCAGAAAATACTTTTGTAAGTGATTTAGCGATTGAAGAGATTGCCGATACGCTATTGCCTTTAGCTGAAAAGGTAGCGGCTTCGGCACAACGCAAAGGGCAATTTGGTCATTGCGTTACCTTAAGACTAAAGACTGCTGATTTTAGAACCATGACGCGCTCAATTACCTTATCGCACGTGCTGCATGAGGCTGATGAGATTTTGCAGCAAGCATTGCAGTTACTCGATCAATTAAGCCCAGAAGAGAAATCACAACATTACCGTTTGGCAGGAATTGGTATTAGCCAGTTCCTGAGTAGGGAAGCAGTGGAGTCTCAACTGAGCTTATTTTAAGTTTAAATTATATGGTTGTCTGCAACAATTAGGACATGAGTTTTTCTCTTAAGATTTTAGAAACCTCAGACATATCAGCTCTACCAGCTAGCTTAGGTTTAATCGCGCCCATGGCTCGACCCATCGCAGCACCACCAGTTACACCATCAGCACTTAATTGAGCGAGAACCTCTTCAATGAGAGCTGTAATTTCTTCGGCACTCGCTTGCTCAGGCATAAACTCACTTAATACATCGATTTCATTTTGTTCAGCCGCAGCGGTATCAGCGCGTCCAGCCTTTTCATAAGCTTGTATAGACTCTCTGCGCTGTTTAATTTGCTTATCGATAATTGCGATAATATCATCATCGGTTAATTCGATGCGCTCATCAACTTCGCGCTGCTTGATTGCAGCTTGTAATAAGCGCAAGGTGCCAAGGCGAGTGCTGTCACGAGCTCTCATAGCATCTTTGGTGGCATTGCTGATTTTTTCTTTTAAACTGTCAGACATTATTTATCCTAAATATTGAGTTGAATTTTGGTTTAATGCCTATATTATATATCTGTTACCCTAAAAGAGAATAATCACTAAAGGATTGAGTTTAAGCCAATGGCACAATTTATTATTAACAAAAAATACTTGCCCAAAGATCAGTCAAGTATTGCTCAGCTATTTATCGTCCTAACGCGTTCATCTAAACAAGAGGATATTACTGATGCGGATGAGGTGTTAAAGGTGTTATCGGCGCGTTTTCCCTCGGCTGTATTAATGAATATTAGCTTAGAAGGAGTGGAGCCATTACCTGAAAAAGGTACTGAAGCAGAGCAAACAGCTTGGTTAGAGGGTATTCAACCAGCATGGCTTAATTTTATTCGTCAACAACAACAAGAGTTTTTAGTCAGTGCT
>JAAZGT010000130.1 GCA_012511095.1 Alcaligenaceae bacterium | reverse complement strand
TATTTAAATAATCAAAAAGAATTACTGCCTCAATACGAAACAAGGCTCGTAGATCGATTAAAATTAATGGTTAAATAAAATAAACAAAGCAATAAATATAGTGGAGAGTAGACAAAATGGATTACCCAAAAAAGGTTACCATTGTTGAGGTAGGGCCGCGTGACGGTCTCCAAAACGAAAAAGAATTTGTTCCTACAGCGAGCAAAATTGAATTAGTTAATCGCTTAGTAGATGCTGGCGCCCCCAAGATTGAGGCAGCTTCTTTTGTATCACCTAAGTGGGTCCCCCAAATGGCTGATGCCGCTGAGGTGATGCAGGGCATTGAGCGCAAAGCTAATGTGATTTATGCTGCCCTAACCCCTAACGTACGTGGTCTCGAAGGCGCTCTAGAGAATGGCGCTGATGAGGTGGTGATTTTCGGGGCTGCGAGTGAGGCTTTTTCTCAAAAAAACATTAACTGCTCCATCGACGAATCCATTGAACGCTTTGTCGATGTTGCTCGTTTAGCTAAAGAAGCTGGTGTGTTACTACGCGCAAGCATTAGTACCTCTTTTGGCTGCCCTTATCAGGGTGAAGTTCCTATCGATTCTGTGCTCTCTGTAGTAAAACGTATGCAAGATCTGGGCTGTGACGAAATCGATATTGCCGACACCATCGGTGTAGGTACCGCAGCTCAGGTGTATGAGGTGATGTCTCGTGTAACTGAGATTGTTCCCAAAGAAAAAATCGCTGGTCACTTCCATGACACTTATGGTCAGGCCTTGGCAAATATTGTCGCCTCAATGCAAGCGGGTGTGAGCATTTATCACTCATCAGTTGCTGGCCTAGGTGGTTGTCCATACGCTAAGGGCGCTACAGGTAACGTAGCCACCGAGGACGTACTTTATATGCTTCATGGCATGGGCATTGAAACTGGTATGGACTTAGACAAAACCGTACAAATTGGCCAATGGATTTCTGATGAGATTGGTCGTCAAAATGCGAGCCGAGTAGGTCGTGCCTTAATTGCTAAATGTGCCGCCTAAATGTACTAAAGAGCACCCTCCGCGGTGCTCTTTTTTTAGGGCTTAGGTAGGTTAATAGCTAATAGCTCCTCTTCGATGTCCGCGGCTTTTTCGACTAGCTTGGCGCCCTCACGTATTAACTGATGACACCCACGTGCCAAAGGCGAATGGATCGAACCGGGTATAGCAAAGACCTCGCGACTATACTCTAAGGCTTGTTTAGCCGTGATCAAAGAGCCACTACGCCTCGCAGCCTCAACCACTAATACACCTTGGCTTAAACCCGCCACAATACGATTACGTTGTGGAAAATGGTAAGTATTAGCCTGTACCCCGATGCCATACTCACTAAGCAATAAGCCACTATCTCTAATACGCACGGCCAAATCGATATGCTCACCTGGATAAACAATATCTAAGCCTGTAGCCATCACCGCTATGGTGGAATTAGCAACACCTGCGGCTAAAGCACCATCGTGTGCTGCTTTATCAATACCATACGCTAAGCCACTAACTACCGCCCAACCCTTAGCAGCAAAGTAACGCGCAAAAGAGCGGGCATTATCATTGCCACCTGCGGTAGAGTGCCGTGAGCCGACCATTGCAATTTTTGGTTTTTCGAGTGTCTCGATATGCCCCGCATAATAAAGTAAAAATGGCGCATCGTG
>JAAZGT010000129.1 GCA_012511095.1 Alcaligenaceae bacterium | reverse complement strand
GAGTACAAGCGCGTTGAGGGCTTAGAGATCGACGAAGAATCTCGCAAATACATGGATCACACACTAAACGAGCTTTTAGAAGAGCGCGATGGTGTGGCTGATCTATTAAAATAATCACGCGCAGATTGTTTTAAATCAATACAAGTGGCTTTTACAAAAAGCCACTTAATACATCAAAAGCCACCCATCCCTCTAGGGAAAGGTGGCTATTATTATTTCAAATAAGAGAATATAGATATGAGTACAATTTCCGCAGGTGCTGCCTTTCGCAAAGCCTTAGCCGAAGAAAAGCCATTACAAATCATTGGCGCCATCAACGCTAACCACGCCCTACTAGCTAAGCGCGCTGGTTTTAAAGCAATCTACTTATCTGGTGGCGGTGTTGCTGCTGGTTCATTAGGTTTACCTGACTTAGGTATTAACACCTTAGACGATGTACTAACTGACATCCGTCGTATTACTGATGTTTGCGATACGCCATTATTAGTGGATATTGACACTGGTTTTGGTCCATCCGCATTCAACATTGCGCGCACTGTTAAAAGCTTAATTAAGTTTGGCGCTGCTGCTTGTCACATCGAAGACCAAGCTGGTGCTAAGCGCTGCGGTCACCGTCCTAACAAAGAAATTGTTTCTACCGAAGAAATGATCGACCGCATTAAAGCGGCTGTTGACGCCAAAACTGATCCAGATTTCTACATCATCGCGCGCACTGACGCCATCCAAAGCTTTGGTATTGAAGCCGCTCTAGAACGCGCTCAAAAATGTGCTGAAGCGGGTGCTGATGCCATTTTCGTTGAAGCTGCTCACGATTTAGAAACATACAAACTCTTTACTGAAAACTTAGATGTACCTGTTTTAGCTAATATCACTGAGTTTGGTGCTACACCATTATTCACAGTTGATGAATTAGCTAGCGTTGATGTTGGTATGGTTTTATACCCTCTATCTGCTTTCCGCGCTATGAACAAAGCGGCTCAAACTGTTTACGAAGCGATTCGTAAAGATGGTCACCAGAAAAACGTGGTTGACATCATGCAAACTCGTATGGAATTATACGAAAGCATTGGCTACTTCGAGTTTGAAGAATATTTAGATAATTTATACGCTAAAAAATAATTTTTGCTTTAGAAATCAAAGGAGATACATTATGACTCAACCAGAAACTCAGCGCAAAGGTAAAAAATCAGTAGCGCTTTCAGGCGTTGCTGCTGGTAATACCGCTTTATGTACAGTTGGTTTATCAGGTAATGATTTACACTACCGTGGCTATGACATTCTAGACTTAGCTGAGGCTTGTGAGTTTGAAGAAGTAGCGCACTTATTAATTCACGGTAAATTACCTAACGTTGCTGAGTTAGAAGCTTATAAAGCTAAACTCAAAAGACTACGTGGCCTACCATTAGCAGTTAAAGAGGTTCTAGAAAGCCTACCAGCTGCTAGCCACCCAATGGACGTTATGCGTACTGCCGTTTCAGTATTAGGCTGTGCCCTACCAGAGAAAGACGATCATAACGCTGCTGATGCTCGTGACATCGCTGACCGTTTAATCGCTAACTTAGGTTCTGCCCTACTTTACTGGTACCACTTCAGCAACAACGGCGTTGTGATCGACGTTGAATCTGACGAAGACACTATCGCTGGTCACTTCCTAGACCTGTTACACGGCGAAGCTCCTTCAGAAGAGTGGGTTCGCGCCATGAACATCTCATTAAACCTATACGCTGAGCACGAGTTCAACGCCTCTACCTTTACTAGCCGTGTTATTGCTGGTACAGGTTCTGATATGTACTCTTGTATTTCTGGTGCTATTGGTGCCCTACGTGGTCCTAAGCACGGTGGTGCTAACGAAGTTGCTTTTGAAATTCAAAAGCGCTACGACAGCCCAGACGAAGCTGAAGCTGACATTCTTGCTCGTTTAGAAAACAAAGAAGTGATCATTGGTTTCGGTCACCCTGTATACACTGTTTCTGACCCACGTAACGTAGTGATCAAAGCCGTTGCTAAGGAGTTATCTGAGAGCGCTAACAACACGAAAATGTATGACATCGCTGAGCGCTTAGAAACAATTATGTGGGATGCTAAGAAAATGTTCCCTAACCTAGATTGGTTCTCGGCTGTTTCTTACCACATGATGGGTGTTCCAACTGCTATGTTCACGCCTTTATTCGTGATCGCACGTACAGCTGGCTGGGCTGCTCACATCCTAGAGCAACGTGTTGACAACAAGATTATTCGTCCTAACGCTAACTACGTTGGTCCGGATAACAAGCCATTCGTGAAGATCGAAGACCGCGAATAATCGTGTGTATTTAAGCTTCACAAATAGCTAAAATAAAAACAGGCGCTCCATTTGGAGCGCCTGTTTTTATTGATGCTTTAATAAATAATTTATTATTTATTATCTTTTGATGAGCCCTCTAACTGAGGTAAAACAGAGTCTTTACCCGCAATTAATAAACCAGATTTTGTGTAAATACCCAGCTTAGCGCGAGTATCAACAATATCTAAGTTACGCATCGTTAGCTGACCAATACGGTCTAATGGCGTAAAGGCAGAGTCCTCAACCTTTTCCATTGATAAACGATCAGGTTCATAAGTTAGGTTTGGTGACTCTGTATTAAGGATAATGTAGTCATTACCACGACGCAACTCAAGTGTAACCTCACCAGTAATTGCTTTGGCAACCCAGCGTTGCGCAGTTTCTCTAAGCATTAAAGCTTGGGAATCAAACCAACGACCTTGGTATAACAAGCGGCCTAAACGTATACCGTTAATGCGGTACTGCTCAATCGTGTCTTCGTTATGAATACCAGTCACTAAACGCTCGTAAGCAATATGCAATAGAGCCATACCTGGAGCCTCATAAATACCGCGAGACTTAGCTTCAATAATGCGGTTTTCGATTTGGTCAGTCATACCTAAACCATGACGACCACCGATCTTATTAGCTTCTAAGAATAACTCAACTGGGTCGTACTCTTTGCCATTAAGGGCAACGGGCACGCCCTCTTCGAAACGTACGCGAACCACCTCAGGCTCAATCTTAATTGACTCATCCCAGTAAGCAACGCCCATAATTGGCTCAACGATCTTCATGCTGGTTTCTAGGAACTCTAAGTCTTTAGCTTCGTGAGTTGCACCTAACATATTCGAGTCAGTACTATACGCTTTTTCTACTGACATCTTATAATCGAAACCATTTTCAATTAAGAACTCAGACATCTCTTGACGACCGCCGAGTTCATCAATGAACTGTTGATCTAACCAAGGCTTGTAAATTTTAAGCTTAGGGTTAGTTAAAAGACCGTAGCGATAGAAACGCTCGATATCGTTACCTTTATAAGTAGAGCCATCGCCCCAGATATTGACATCGTCTTCTTTCATGGCGGCAACCAACATAGTACCGGTAACCGCACGACCAATTGGTGTGGTGTTGAAATAAGGCATACCGCCAGTGGTCACGTGAAATGCACCACTCTGAATCGCAGCAATACCCTCATAAGCTAACTGCTGGCGGCAGTCTACTAAACGCGCCTCAACGGCACCGTACTCTTTTGCTTGGCGTGGAATCGCATCGTAATCGTCTTCGTCAGGCTGACCTAGGTTAGCCGTATAAGCATATGGTTTAGCGCCTTTTAACTTCATCCACAATAAGGCAGCAGAAGTATCTAGACCACCAGAGAAAGCAATCCCGACTTTTTCACCAACAGGAAGTGATTGCATGATGGTCGCATTTTGATTAGACATATAGTAGACCCTTTGAACAAAAACATATAATAAACGTAATCCCCAATTTTAACCTATCTACTGTAAATTGAGTTTATAAGGGTCTACCTAGCCACTAATTAGAGATTTTTAAATTAAGATCTTGTAGGATTTTTTCAACTAATTTGGACATCGCATCTGGCCCTGCACTTCCTACCAACATAAACATGGGCATATACTCAGCAACTGAAAATGGTCTTTGAGGATTAATTGAAATATGCAATTTATCTTTTTCAGCTAAAAAATAGTCTCGAATAGCTGCACAACCTTGCTCTTGTCCTTTTAAACTAAACTCCTCAACACCTTCTAAACAACTTTTGTATTGCGCATCGATTTCGTCACGATGGCCTGATTCATGCTCAAGTAAACGCTTGTTATAACCATCATCGTCTAGTTCTAAACTAAAGTTATGTATCTTAGCTGCCATGGCACTCATCAAAATAATATTAGGATCAAGGGCCGCCACATCTAGACTAACTAAACTATTAATTAACATGTCTAGACCTTCAGTTTTAAAACTCGTTGCCACATCTAAGACATCATCCTGCTCCACTTGAAGGCTACCGTCGAGAGTGCCCTCTGTTTTATCCATGGTGTATTTGAGATTAATTTGAATATCATCTAATTTCTCATACCCCAAGTCTTGCAACTTCAAATCCGACATTAATTTTTTAGATAAAAGAATGTGCACACCGTCTTCATCAGTGATACCTTTATAACGAACATCAGTCGACACCCCGTTATCACTGACTGAATAGTCATTAAAAGTCATTTCTTTGATGGTAACTTTTTCCTCTTGCTTGGCCCCCGCATCTGGCACATAGCTGATACCGTACACCTTAGCCTTAGATAAAGTATCGCCCTCGATGCGCTCCCAAGTGACATTATCTTGTATACCAACTGATTTTAAATACTCTATTAACTCCTGCTCAGCTTGGGTGGATGCATAGCTCACTGAACTGATACCAAAGGTACCAAAAGATAACGTTGCCGTTACAATCGCTGTAAGTATTTTTTTCTTATACATAATTTATTTCTCCCTAAACAACCATTACCCTAAGACGATATTATTGACTTACAATGTAAATAATTTCATTATTATCAAATAGGTGTATAAAAACCATACACTTTAACCATAAGTCTTATATAAGACATAAGACTTTATGATATACTTTTAATGTTTCAATCAAATGTAGTTTAAAGCAACATTTTTGTTTAAAAAGGTGTAATTAATGTTACAAGAATATCGTAAGCATGTTGAAGAACGTGCGGCTTTAGGTATCCCTCCTTTAGCCCTTTCTGCACAACAGACTGCAGACCTAATCGAATTAATCAAAAACCCTCCTGCGGGTGAAGAGGCGTTTTTAGTTGAGTTATTAACTCATCGCGTACCAGCTGGTGTTGACGACGCTGCTAAAGTTAAGGCTTCTTACCTAGCTGCTGTTGCTTTTGGTACAGAAAAAACTCCTTTAATCTCTCCTGAGAAAGCAACTGAGTTATTAGGCACCATGTTAGGTGGCTTTAACATCGCTCCTCTAGTTGAGTTATTAGACAACGAGCAATTAGCACAAATCGCTGCTGATGCGCTTAAAAACACGTTACTTATGTTCGACGCATTCCACGACGTGCGTGAAAAAGCTGACGCCGGTAACAAATATGCTAAAGAAATTCTTCAGAGCTGGGCTGATGCTGAGTGGTTCACTAGCCGCCCTGCAGTTCCTGAGAGCTTAAAAATCACCGTATTCAAAGTACCTGGTGAAACTAACACTGACGATTTATCACCAGCTCCTGACGCAACAACTCGTCCTGACATCCCATTACACGCCTTAGCAATGCTTAAAAACAAGCGTCCTGACGCGACTTTTGAGCCTGAAGAAGACGGTAAGCGTGGTCCAGTTAAGTTCATCGAAGACTTAAAAGAAAAAGGTAACTTAGTTGCTTACGTTGGTGACGTTGTTGGTACTGGCTCTTCTCGTAAGTCAGCAACTAACTCTGTACTTTGGTTCACTGGTGAAGACATTCCTTACGTTCCTAACAAGCGCTTCGGCGGTGTGTGCTTAGGTGGCAAAATTGCTCCTATTTTCTATAACACCATGGAAGACGCGGGTGCATTACCTATCGAACTAGACGTTTCTCAAATGGAAATGGGCGACGAAATCGAATTACGTCCATACGAAGGTAAGGCTCTTAAAAACGGTGAAGTAATCGCTGAGTTTGAAGTTAAGTCAGAAGTTTTATTTGACGAGGTTCAAGCTGGTGGTCGTATTCCTTTAATTATTGGTCGTGGTCTAACTGCTAAAGCTCGTGAAGCTTTAGGTTTAGAGCCATCTACAATCTTCCGCTTACCAGAAGTTCCTGCTAACAGCGGCAAAGGCTTTACTTTAGCTCAGAAAATGGTTGGTCGCGCTTGCGGTCTACCTGAAGGCCAAGGTGTTCGCCCAGGTACTTACTGTGAGCCTCGCATGACTTCAGTTGGTAGCCAGGATACTACTGGTCCAATGACTCGTGACGAGTTAAAAGACTTAGCCTGTTTAGGTTTCTCTGCAGACTTAGTAATGCAGTCTTTCTGTCACACCGCTGCTTATCCTAAGCCAGTAGACGTTAAGACTCACCAAGAATTACCTGATTTCATCAGTACTCGCGGTGGTATTTCTTTACGCCCAGGTGACGGTGTAATTCACTCTTGGTTAAACCGTATGTTGTTACCTGATACCGTTGGTACGGGTGGTGACTCACATACTCGTTTCCCATTAGGTATTAGCTTCCCTGCTGGTTCAGGTTTAGTTGCTTTCGCAGCTGCTACTGGTGTTATGCCTTTGGATATGCCTGAATCTGTATTAGTACGCTTCAAAGGTAAAATGCAGCCTGGCGTTACTTTACGTGACCTAGTTAATGCTATTCCTTACTACGCAATCAAAGAGGGTTTACTAACCGTTGCTAAGCAAGGTAAGAAAAACATCTTCTCTGGTCGCATCCTAGAGATTGAGGGTCTACCTGATCTTAAGGTTGAGCAAGCTTTCGAATTAAGTGACGCTTCAGCTGAGCGTTCTGCTGCTGGTTGTACTGTTCGCTTAAACAAAGAGCCTATCATTGAGTACTTAAAATCAAACATCACTCTACTTAAGTGGATGATTGCTAACGGTTACGAAGATGAGCGCTCATTAGCTCGCCGCATTAAAGGCATGGAAGAGTGGTTAGAAAACCCACAACTTCTAGAACCAGATGCTGACGCTGAGTACGCAGCTGTTATCGAAATCGACTTAGCTGACATTCACGAGCCGTTAGTTGCATGCCCTAACGACCCTGATGATGTTAAGACGCTTTCTGATGTTGCTGGTGAGAAAATTGACGAAGTATTCATCGGTAGCTGCATGACCAACATTGGTCACTTCCGTGCTGCTTCTAAGCTTCTTGAAAACAAGCGTGATATCCCAGTTCGCTTATGGGTTGCGCCTCCAACCAAGATGGACCAGAAGCAACTAACTGAAGAAGGCCACTACGGTACCTTCGGTGTTGCTGGTGCCCGTATCGAGATGCCAGGTTGTTCACTATGTATGGGTAACCAGGCACAAGTTAGAGAAGGTGCGACAGTAATGTCTACCAGTACGCGTAACTTCCCGAACCGTTTAGGTAAGAACACTAACGTATACCTAGGTTCTGCTGAGTTAGCTGCTATTTGTTCTCGCTTAGGTAAGATTCCTACACGTGAGGAGTACCTAGAAAACATCGGTATCATCGACGAAAACAGCGATAACATCTACCGCTACATGAACTTCAACGAAATCGAGGATTTCCAAGAGGTTGCTGATAGCGTAGAGCTTTAATTAACAGCATTTAGTTAATTAGCAAAAGGGGTTTGGTCGTAGACTAAGCCCCTTTTTTATGCCCGAAATATAGATCTTTTTAGCTAAATAT
>JAAZGT010000128.1 GCA_012511095.1 Alcaligenaceae bacterium | reverse complement strand
GTCAGTTTTAAGCTTGACTCGAAGTAGAGCTTAAGTATATAAGGCCCGTCTTGTTTAAGAGCGGGCCTTATTAGTGTATTGAGCTATTGATCTTGGTGACTACCTAAGAACCACTTATAACCAGGGTTGTCAGTTTCATCTACATAGGGGTAACCTAGGTCAGCAAGGAATTTTTTTAAGGTAGTGGTATCACTTTCTGGTACCTGAATGCCTACTAATACTTGACCTGAGTCGCCGCCATTATTACGATAGTGAAATAGGCTGATATTCCACTCTGGGTTCATTTGTACTAAGAAACTTTTTAATGCGCCAGGCTTTTCTGGGAATTCAAAGCGCAGTAGTTGCTCATTAACCGCTAAAGGCGAGTGACCGCCTACCATATAGCGTAAATGTGTTTTTGCTAAGCTGTTTTTACTTAAATCGTGCACCCCAAAACCAATTTCCTCAAGCGATTGATAAAGGGAATCCGTTTCGCTTGCATTTTGAATACCCACACCTAAGAAAATATGAGCCAATTTAGGGTCCGAAACACGATAGTTAAACTCAGTGACTTGGCGATTACCAAGAGCTCCGCAAAGTTGTCTAAAACTACCACGCTCCTCAGGGAGAGTAACCGCTAAAAGCGCTTCGGTCGCTTCACCCACATCGGCACGCTCTGCTACAAAGCGTAAGCGATCAAAATTCATATTGGCGCCACTATTAATCGCCACAAAGGTGCAGTCTTTTAATTGATGCTGCTGAATATATTTCTTAACACCTGCTAAAGAAAGAGCTCCCGAAGGCTCTAATACATTGCGTGTGTCTTGGAAAACGTCTTTAATTGCAGCACATACCTCATCCGTATTGACAGTGATAAAGTCATCGACATGAAGTTTGGTTAATTTAAAGGTTTCTGAACCTACTTGCTTAACAGCGGTACCATCAGAGAATAAACCCACCTCGGGTAAATTAACGCGACGATTACGCTGCACACTTTTGATCATGGCGCACGAGTCCTCAGTTTGTACGCCGATGACCTTAATGTGTGGCTTTAACGCCTTAACATAGGCCGCTACACCCGCAATTAAACCACCACCACCAATGGGCACAAAAATCGCATCAATATCATTAGGGTGCTGTTGTAGAATTTCCATGGCCACCGTGCCTTGACCAGCAATGACATCGGGGTCATCAAAGGGATGAACAAAAGTTAGGCCCTCTTTTTCTTGAAGCTCCACAGCGTGGGCATATGCATCAGAGTAACTATCACCATGTAAAACCACCTCGCCACCAAAGCGCCTAACCGCATTGACCTTAACCTCAGGAGTGGACACAGGCATCACAATAACGGCTCTACACCCGAGCTTATTGGCTGAATAAGCAACGCCCTGAGCGTGGTTGCCTGCAGAAGCGGCAATGACGCCTCGCTCTAAAGCCTCTTTGGGAAGGTTGGCCATTTTGTTGTATGCACCACGTATTTTGAAGCTAAATACCGACTGCATATCCTCACGTTTTAATAAAATCGTATTGCCCATACGAGTCGATAAGATATTAGCCTTTTCTAGAGGCGTTTTAAAAGCTACATCGTAGACTTTTGAGGTGAGAATACGTTTAAGATAGTTGTCGACAGCCATGTTTTGAGATGTTTTATTGAAATGTAAAAAAGATTAACAACACCTCAGATTATCATATCTTT
>JAAZGT010000015.1 GCA_012511095.1 Alcaligenaceae bacterium | reverse complement strand
TGAGATGTCAATACGGGCCCTAAAAGATTGGCTAAATAATAATGCCTATCCCAACGCAAGTCGCGGCTTAAATCAGACACTAAATTAGCTAAACCAGCCTCACCCTCAATATGTACGTGAGACATTAAAGCTTTAATATCTAAGCCATTAGCCCAACCGCCACTAATTTCTTTAAGAGCAGCAGGCACCTGATCTGCTGACATCGTAACGGTGACATTAGGCGTCATCTCGTTTTGCTTATCGCATAAGGCGACACGACCATCATCAGTAAGCCTTAACTCAAGTGAAGAAATTGGCATTTGAAATCTGACGATCTTATTGGCATTTTGAGCAATACGCTCTTTAGCCCATGGCTCTTGACTAAGTAGTGAGTTAAAAAGACGGACCACAATTGCTTTGGGCCGAAAAAGGGAATACAACATAAACATCCCTAGAGAAATTAAAAAAATATAGTTTAGCTTATTAGCCCATTGAAATGGAAAAAGGCTTCTTGAAAAGAAGCCTTTTAAATGATTAACTACCGTTGGAGGTCCGACTAAGACTCATAGCCTGTAGGAATCTGCTGAATACCAGCTAATAACCAGCCACTATCGGCAGTTTTGTAGAGGTTCCAAACCTCTTCGAAACGGAATGCCTCTTGATCTGGCTCTTCGCGCAGCATACCTGAGAAGCGTACGCTAGCTAAGTGACCACCAGCCACCTGCTCCATGCCAAGTAATTCTGCATTAAGCAATACCACCTCGGTAGGATGACCATTAGCAGCCTGCTCAGCAATTTGAGGGCTTAACTCAGCAATTAAATCCTCAGTTAAATAGTCTTTAAGACCCTCAACATCACCACGCGACCAAATGCCCTGAATCAAGGTGAACTGTTGCTTAGCCACATTTAAGAAACCCATGGTATCAAAACCTTCGGGCACGAACCAAGTCGGATCACTAGGCTGCTCTTGGGTTGACGCGGGAGTCGCTGCAACTGAAGATTGCTGCTGATACGTCTGAGCACTTTGACCTTGATTAAAGTCTTGCTGCCCTTGATTAAAGCCCTGTTGACCTTGAGTATAGTCTTGGGTTTGACGAGTACTGTATAGATCTTGTGCTTGACCACCCTGACCACCAAAAGCACCTTGTGTCGCTGGTCTAGCTTGATTGCCGCGTAAACGACGAACAATAAACATCACAGCAAAGATCACAATGGCAATTAAGATAGCACTAGAAAGAAACTCTAATAATGGACCAGCTAGGCCTAAGCTTGATAAAAGCGCCGCAATACCTAAACCAGCTGCAATACCAGCAATTGGGCCGAGAAATCGTGACATACCCGAACGCTGTGCATTTGCGCCTGCAGCAGTGGCACCACGATTAGGCGCCGCTTGTTGAGTGCTCGGTGTGTTTTGTTGAGTGGCACGAGGTGCTTGCGCTGGTGCACGCTTTTTCATGACATTACTTGACTGTCGACCAAAGCTAGAACCACCGCCCATACGACGAGCCTCGGCTTCATCCATCGTGACACCAAGCATAGTCAGTGTTGAAATGACGATGGTTAAAGCGGTTATTAAGCGAGAAAATGTTTTACGCATAGTTATAAACCAACCTTTTAAAATATAAAATCTTTGTACAAATTAATGAATTACCATTGTTAGACAAAGAAAACTCATTAAAGTTTTAATCCTTCATGCAAGGCTACCACGCCTGCGGTCAGATTATTGTAACTAACACGATCAAAACCAACATTTTTCATCATGTCGGCAAGCGTATCTTGATCCGGGTGCATACGAATAGACTCTGCTAAGTAGTTATAGCTGTCTGCGTCATTTGCAACGTATTTACCTAGGACCGGTAAAACATTAAAAGAATATAAATCGTAAATCGGTGCGAGTGGTTTGTAAACCTTGGAAAACTCTAATACTAAGAGACGACCTCCAGGACGCAGAACACGATACATTTCCGCTAAAGCCGCGTCTTTGTGAGTCATATTGCGCAAGCCAAAAGCCACAGTTACTAAATCAAAATAATTATCTTCAAATGGTAAATGCTCGGCATCACAAACCACGGATGGCAACAAAAAACCTTTATCTAAAAGGCGGTCACGTCCAACACCAAGCATTGAACTATTAATATCGGTATGCCAAACCTCACCAGATTTACCTACGCGCTTAGCAAAAGCCATGGCTAAGTCACCGGTACCACTCGCAATATCTAGTACCTTCATACCTTCGCGCACACGTGCCTTACCGATAGTAAATTTTTTCCAAATACGGTGTAGACCGCCCGACATCAAGTCATTCATGATGTCGTACTTAGCTGCTACGGAGTGAAAAACCTCTGCCACTCGGCCCGCTTTTTCATCTTCACGAACGGTGCTATAGCCAAAATGAGTTTCTGCAGCTGTGCTTTGTTGGGTAGCCTGTTGTTGTGTAGAACCCCCTTTAAGCTCTTGATTAGATGAGTTATCTGGGGATTGTTTTTGTGTATCCATGGTAATCTTTCCGTATTGTCACAAACATGTAATATTCAATAGTTATGATTTGAATTAATTCTGATCAATGCTAGATTTTATAATTATGCCGTTACTATTTTGCCTCAATTGAGTTTTAACAGCAGATTGCATTGATTCATAACTTATCGATAATCATAATTAATTAACTTTACTATTTTACTTCATTATGGCAAGCACTATTCTAGTAGTTGAAGACGAACCAGCAATTCAAGAGCTTATCGCTGTTAACTTGAGCTTTGCAGGTCATAAGGTTTTACGCGCAGATGACGCAGAGCAAGCTCGGCTTTTAATTGATGCCGAATTACCTGACCTCATTTTGCTTGACTGGATGTTACCCGGTCTTTCAGGTCTGCAATTAGCTCGTCAACTGAGAAATGCTGAGCGCACCAAAGAAGTTCCTATCATTATGCTAACCGCCAAAGGCGAGGAAAGCGATAAGGTTGAGGGACTAGAAAGCGGCGCTGATGACTATATTACTAAGCCTTTCTCACCAAAGGAGTTGATGGCACGTATAAAAGCCGTTTTACGTCGCCGTGCCCCACAACTGACCGACGACGAAATCGAAACCAACGGTTTACGTTTAGACCCTGTCTCACATCGCGTTACGGGTCATGGCAAAGAGCTTTCATTGGGTCCGACCGAGTTTCGTTTATTACACTTTTTTATGACGCATCCGGAGCGTGTTTATACCCGCAACCAATTGCTCGACCAGGTTTGGGGTGATCATGTATTCTTAGAAGAGCGTACGGTGGATGTGCATATTCGTCGACTTCGCAAAGCCTTAGAAAGTACTCAACATGATCTAATGATTGAAACCATTCGTGGTAGCGGTTATCGCTTTACCGAAAAAGCAAAATAACTTTAGGGTAAACTACCCTGGATTATTAACTGTCTAATTTTTGGGCTTCGGAGTACTGATGCGTTTTAAATCTCGGCTTATTCTTTTTGCTTTCATTACTGCGCTCTTTGTCTTGTTACAAGTGCATTTTAAGATAAGCTGGACAATCTACATTTACGTCTTTTGTATATTCTTATACATATATATTGATCGTAAAAAGTTCAATTTAGCCGCTAAATGGGCCCAAACGCCAAATGATCCACCACCTAATGTTGGATTTTATGAAGATATTATCCACCCTATCTACCGCCATTTACGTCAACAAACGCGTTATATAGAAAATCTCGAGCATACTAGCAATATCATCCTTTCTGCGGCTCAGGCTTTGCCATCGGCAGCGGTGACTTTGACCCCTGAGTTTCATATCGAATGGGCTAATAAACTTGCCACTAAGAT
>JAAZGT010000127.1 GCA_012511095.1 Alcaligenaceae bacterium | reverse complement strand
TCTTAACTACTACCCTGAGTAATAATTAAAAGTAATTGCCACAGAAGCGACTATTAGCTTCTGTGGCTTTATCACTGAAAGCTGCTTACATCAACAAGCCTTTTGTAATTTATCGTTAGTATCAAAAAACAGATTTTGTGGTGGTTCCAGCATCTATTTAGTTTGTATAAATTACAGCTCGCTTTCGACGATCATATCTAGCACATAAGCATGGGTGACGCCATCAGCTTGGGGCTCTTTAAGCTCATATTGCTTTACACGTAAGATATTACGAACCCCAGGAGTGTGCTGGTAATTTTCAATTGTGCCTGCAAATTTTGACCATGCACCATGACCTTCTTTGATGCCCTGAGCATCATAGTTTACAGTGCGAATCTGTAAACATTGCTCTTTAGTGGTGTCAGTACAAGGCACTGTCTTAGGAGCTACTTCTAAGAAAACTATTTCCCCCTGGCTGCCATAGCGAGTTTCTGCTGTAGGTTCACCTTTTAGGAGCCATTTGCCACCATCTGCAAAGGTCAAACTTAATTGAGCCTTATTGTCCTCAGTTGATTTGATACTCCAAGCAGAGGTGCCTTCAAGGCGTTGGGCTACGCTGCGCTCATATTGCATCAGCAACTGGTCATCACACATTCTCATGGTACTGATAAAGGGTGAGATCACTATTTGTGATTTATCAATCGTATAGTCAGCGCCCATTAAGTTACAGAGACCGCTAACCCCTACATTGTTATCACCAAAAGCTAATGTCGCATCAATATTGCGCTCTTTGGTGCGTAGCCACAATGAATCGCTGTTACCTTTAGCATCTAAGGCTTGGTCAATGTGCCAGTGATAGGCGGTTAATGCGCTTGCTGCATCCGTTTGATTTTGGTCTGTGTTATTAGCGCATGCGCTAAGCGTTAAGCTTGCTACAGCTAAAATGGCTGGATATAACTTTTTCATCGTCATCAGCATAACATCCTAGTTTATAAGAAAATCTTATTTTCATTTTACTGTAATTGCTTGTTAGCTACTAGCTACTCAAAATACAGACAAACAACTTTCCGCTATAAATCAACACGTTTTTTAGAAAATAAACCGCAGCCTTGTCTTAGTATTTTGCTACTATTTTAGATAGAGTAGTACACTATTATTTGGATTGATATCACCAATTGGTGATGTTGTTACAGGCTTTGTTTATCAATTTAAGAAGTTCATTATGAGACTTAGTGCACGTAATGTTTTAAAGGGCAATGTTGTTGAAATCGTTAAGGGTGCGACTACCTCGCATGTTCGTTTAGATGTGGCGGGTTCGATTATTACAGCATCTATTACTAACGAAGCGGTTGATGATTTAAAGCTTGAGGTTGGTAAAGATGCTTACGCGGTTGTTAAAGCGTCTGACGTGTTGATCGGTGTTGACGAGTAAAATTTAGCGTTGACTACTGTTAATTCAGTTGATACAAAAGATGTTGCCACGTTGCCCCTAAAAGTGCAGCGTGGCAATATTGCTCGCCTGACCATTGCACAAGCTCTAGCTGGGGCCAATGCTGTGGTGGTCTATGCCACGGGTTCAATTATTGGCCATGACTTAGCACCTGATAAATCCTTATCTACCTTAGCCATTAGCATTTTTGTAATGGGTATGGCTGTCTGTATTTTACCAATGGGTATGGTTGCAAAGCGTTATGGTCGACGTATGGCGTTTATGATCGGTACTTCCTGTGGTGTATTAACCGGTTTATTGGCAGCGCTTGCGGTAGTGATCGCTTCATTTTGGTTATTTTGCGTGGCCACCTTCTTTGGTGGTGCCTATGCTGCGGTGGTGTTGTCATTCCGTTTTGCTGCAGCCGATGGCGTTGACCCAGAGAAAAAAGCGCGTGCTTTATCGTTTGTGATGGGTGGGGGCGTGTTAGCTGGGGTGGTTGGGCCACAACTAGTGACTCATACCATGCACCTGTACCCCAGCCATGTATATGTTGCTACATTTATTGCTCAAGCGTTGGCTGCTGCTTTGTCGGCTGTTGTGTTGATGGGTATTAAATTACCCAAACCAACGCCTGAAGAGGTGTCGGGTGGTAGACCATTACGTCAGATTATTCGTCAACCTTTGTTTATTACCGCTATTATTTGTGGTGCCGTTTCTTATATGTTAATGAACTTTCTGATGACCGCAGCTCCCTTAGCTATGCAATTCGATGGTCATTCCCAAGAAAGTTCAAACCTTGGGCTGCAGTGGCATGTTATCGCCATGTATGCCCCAAGTTTTGTGACTGGTCGATTAATTGCACGTTATGGTGCGGGCACAGTTGTCATGGTCGGTTTGATGTTAATTGGCTTATCGATTGTGATTGGTTTGATGGGCAGTGAGGTTTTTCATTTTTGGACAACCTTAATTCTCTTAGGGGTAGGTTGGAACTTTGGTTTTGTGGGTGCTTCAGCCATGGTTTTACAATGTCATCGCCCCGAAGAAAATACACGTGTACAGTCACTTAATGATTTTATTGTGTTTGGCACCATGGTAATTGGTTCGTTTATATCGGGTGGTTTACTCGCAGCCTATGATTGGGATAGGGTATTGTGGGT
>JAAZGT010000014.1 GCA_012511095.1 Alcaligenaceae bacterium | reverse complement strand
GAGTAATCATGGCCATGTTAAAACTTGAAAAAATCAATTCGGGCTATGGTGCGATTCAAGCCTTGCACGATGTTAGTTTAGAGGTTCAAGAGGGTGAGATTGTTACACTAATTGGCAGTAATGGTGCCGGGAAAACCACCACCTTAATGACAATTTGTGGTAATCCTCGTGTACGCACTGGAACCATTAGCTTTATGGGTGAGGATATTTCAGAGTTACAAACGCATGCCATTATGCGCAAGGGTATCGCTATATCTCCCGAAGGGCGACGTGTATTTCCCGATTTAAATGTGCTTGAAAACCTTAAAATGGGTGCCTTCTTTTTAAATAAAGAGGAAACCGAAGAGGGTGTAGCTCATGTGTTCGAGCTTTTTCCACGACTTGAAGAGCGTGCATATCAACGCTCTGGTCTGATGTCCGGTGGTGAGCAACAAATGCTTGCCATTGCACGTGCACTCATGAGTAAGCCTAAAATGCTTTTGTTAGATGAGCCAACCTTAGGTTTAGCGCCACTTATTATTGAGCAGATTTTCGAGATTATTAAGACCATCCGCGAAGAGGGGATTACGGTTTACTTAGTTGAACAAAAAGCTAATAAGGCTTTACAGATTACCGACCGTGGTTATGTGCTCGAGACAGGTCGTATCGTCTTACATGATACGGGAGCTAACTTACTTCGCAATGATGAAGTAGGTAAAGCGTACTTAGGTCATTAAACGAAACAACCCCACTTGCTATGTGCTAAGTGGGGTTGTTTACTTAAGATCTAAACTAGTTAGTCGCGAGGTTTTTGTGTTTCAGTTTCCTCTACTTCAACCGTTTCTGCACTAAGCTCGACCTCTTGTTCGGGGGTTTCAGTTGCAGTTGTCTCAGTTACTTCTTCAGCTTCGTCTACCTGAGGTTCCTCAGTTGCCTCAGCCACTTCTTGTTTTGCTTCCTCAAAACTTAAGGCTGTTGTAGTGATTGCAGATTTTTCTTGAGCCAATTGATAAGTGGCACGCTCTTTAACTGCATTTAAAAACATCTCGATGTTTTTATGCTCTGCTTGTAATTTACCATCGGCCTCTAAGCTTAATAAGATATAAGCCAAGTCAATATCGGCTGCACAGAATTGACTACCACAGGTCCAACCACTTTCACCTAATGCTTTATCAATGTAATTTAACTGACGATTTAACTCAGGTTGAATATTATTATTAACGTAATTTAGCACGGTCTTTTTCATAATAGAACGCGCAAAAAACGGCACTCTAGATTGACCTAGTCTGTTAATAATACGCTGCTGATCCACTAAGGGTAGTAGGGTACCCTCTAGGTAATGAACCCATTGTAAATAATGCACATAATCAGGGTGTGCAATGGGTGGGCGCATGCCGCTACGGTCATAACTATTGAGTAGGTACTCTCGAGCTGCACCGTGTGTTGCAATACTGATATTGCCATCTAGCAGCATAGGCGCTTTGCTGAGAGGGTGTGTTTCATTAGCTTCCTCAGACTCTTCGCGCTTATTAAGTTGAAAGGTTAGACCAAGCTCACATGCTAACCAGATGCTACGAAATGATCCTGTAGAGGGTTGGTGAAAAATAGTGATCACGGTCGTTATCTCCTTTATATTTAAATATATTTATAGCTATTTTATAATAAAATCTGTTAAATCAATTATTTATATCGTTTGATTATTTGATCATTTCGAGTACACGCTGGTACATTGTTTCGATGTCGTGGCTATTAGATGCTAAAAAAGTCGCCTTACCTTTTTGATCAAAAACGTAAATACCTTCGGCATGCATCACATCGTATAACTCAGGATTATCCGGGTTTTTAGGTTTTTCAATTTGATAGGCTACACGATAGCGTTTAGCGACATCAGCAATTTCACTAGCAGAACCCGTTAATCCAATTGCACCTAAACCAAAGGCGTCAAGGTATCTAACCAAGCGCTGCGGTGTATCACGGTGCGGGTCCACACTCACAAAAACGACCTGTACTTGCTCTTGCTGTTCTTCGGTGAGCATACTTTTCATCAAAGCAAGCTCAGCCATAGTAGTAGGGCAGACATCAGGGCAATAGGTGTAACCAAAATACACCAGAGCGATTTTACCTCTTAAGTCTTTTTCAGTTAGGCGCTGGTTTTCGGCGTGTAACAGATTAAACTTTAAATCAGGTAAGTGGTTTCGAGTTGAGTAAAAAGTAGTTTCAGCCTCTTGGGCAATAGCAGAATTAGCCACTACGCTCATCCCTAGACAAGCTAGGGATAAACTTAGGGCTACGCGTGTTTTTCGTAAAAATTTCAACATAATTCTAAGCTTCTAAAGCCTCATCAACCATGCCATGATGGCGTAATAAGGCGGTTGAGTCGGCTGCGCGACCGCGGAAATTCTCGAAGAATTCAGCTGCAGGCATTGAACCACCAACTGCTAAAACCGTGTTTTTAAAGTGTTCGCCTGAGGCAGGGTTAAGTGTGCCGTGCTCCTCATCGGCATGCTCTTCGAAGTAACTATAAGCATCAGCAGAAAGCACCTCAGCCCATTTGTAGCTGTAATAACCTGCAGAATAGCCACCCGCAAAAATATGCGAGAAGTTATGCGGGAAACGATGCCATTTTGGAGGAATCACTACAGCTACCTCTTGGCGCACCTCGTCTAATTGCTTTAATACATCAGCAATGTTTAGTTCTTTAACTTGTTGGTGTAGCAACATATCAAAGAGAGCAAACTCTAACTGTCGTACAGTTTGCATGCCGGTTTGAAAGTTTTTAGCAGCAACAATTTTGTCGAATAAATCGCGCGGTAAAGACTCACCACTTTCTTGATGGCGGCTAAGCTTTTGCATAACAGGCCATTCGTAGCAGAAGTTTTCCATAAATTGAGAGGGCAACTCAATGGCGTCCCACTCCACACTTGCAAACGGCGAAGCAGAAGGTTCATCTACTTTAGACAATAAGGCATGTAAAGCATGGCCCATCTCATGGAAAAGAGTAATCACATCATCAAGACGTAATAAGCTAGGCTTATCATCTTGAGGAGCAGCGAAATTACATGTTAGGTACACCACAGGAGTGATTAATTCACCATCATGGAGGTGACGAGTACGTTCATTGGCAACCCAAGCGCCACTTTGCTTACCACTACGAGCGTGTAAGTCAGTGTATAAGTGGCCTAATAACTTATCGTTTTCTTTTAGAGCATAGACCTTAGCATCTTTATGCCAAGTCTCAGCTTTAATCTCTTCGAAACGTACGCTAAAGAGCTGTTCAACCATAGCAAAGCAACCAGTCAATACTTGGTCTTCGCTGAGGTATTGCTTAACCTCTTCATCGGAGTAGGCGTATTTTTTCTCTCTTAACAACTCAGAAACATAAGCTAAGTCCCATGGTTCTAGCTTATCCATGCCAAGCTCTTGTTTAGCAAATTCTTGGAGCTCCGCCATATCCTTTTGGGCAAAAGGTTTGGCTTTAGAGGCTAAGTCACGAATAAAATCGATGACCTCAGTAGGACTATCAGCCATGCGTTTTTCTAATTGCATGGTGGCAAAATCTTTGAAATCCAGAAGCTGGGCCATTTCATTGCGCAACTTAAGAATGGTCTCAATGTTTTCAGAGTTATCAAATTTGGCATCACCTTGTTCAGAGGCAATGGTGGCGTAGGCCTTGTATAGACGCTCGCGTAAGGCCTGGTTTTTAGCATATTGCATCACGGGCAGATACGATGGCATTTTTAAGGTAAAAGTCCAGCCCATGCCCTCAGCTAATGCACTAGCAGCGGCTAATGCTTGTTCGGGAATACCTGTTACCTCATCGGCATCGTCGGTGTGATATGTCCACTGATCGGTGGCATCAAGTGCATTTAAGGCGAATTTCTGGCTGGTCATTGCCATTTGTTCGCTGATTTGGGCGTAACGCTCTTTGGCCTTGCCCTCTAGTTCTACGCCGCTTAATTTAAAGTCTTTAAGAGCTTCACTAATAATGCGTTGACGGGTTTGATTAAGACCTTGGTATTCGTCGCTATCATGCAGCTTTTTATACTGATTAAATAAGTCCTTATTTAAACCAATCCAAGTAGAGAACTCAGAAATCTGCGGCAGCATGGTGTTGTAAGCTGCACGAATTTCATCGG
>JAAZGT010000126.1 GCA_012511095.1 Alcaligenaceae bacterium | reverse complement strand
TCACCCTGATTTTTTCAAGTTTGGTTGCTAGCATTGGACTCGTTGTTGCTCTCATCCTTGCATTGATGGCAAACCGTGTTGTCAAATTCGCCACCAGCTATAAAACATTAATCATCTGGCCATATGCTGTTGCGCCCGCTGTTGTGGGGGTGCTCTGGGTGTTTATGTTTTCTCCTTCGATTGGTACCCTGGCAGTATATCTAAGTCAATTAGGCATTAGTTGGAACCCTCAACTAAACACAGCAGACGCAATGATACTTGTGGTCATGGCCTCTATTTGGAAACAAATTTCATATAATTTTTTATTCTTTTTAGCTGGGCTTCAAGCGATTCCACGCTCATTAATTGAAGCTGCAGCAATTGATGGTGCAGGGCCATGGAAGCGTTTTTGGAGTATTGTTTTTCCATTGCTTTCACCGACAACTTTTTTCTTATTTGTCATCAATATGGTCTACGCTTTTTTTGATACCTTTGCCATCATTGATGTGACCACCCAAGGTGGGCCTGGAAGCTCGACTAATACCCTTGTTTATAATGTGTATAAAACAGCCTTTAGGTCCTTTGACTACGGTTCCTCAGGAGCGCAGTCTGTTTTGTTATTAATCATTGTGATCATGTTGACGGTGCTGCAATTCCGCTATATTGACCGCAAAGTTAATTACTAAAGAGCAGTGACATGATTGAGCACCGTCCTTGCTTAAACTTTATTGCACACGTTACCTTAATTATTGGGATTGTCGTTGTCAGCTTTCCCTTGTATCTTGCTTTTGTTGCCTCAACGCTAAGCGCTCAGGAAGCAGCCAATGCGCCAATGACATTAATTCCTGGCACTCATTTACTGGAAAACTACCGCCACGCCCTCATGGGTACTGGTACGGCCAACGCCTCGCCTGTTGGCAATATGTTATTAGTAAGTTTTGTCTCGGCGATGATTATTGCCGTTGGGAAGATTTCAATCTCTATGCTATCGGCCTTTGCCATTGTCTATTTTAGATTCCCATTTCGCATGCTGTGTTTCTGGCTTATTTTTATTACCTTGATGTTGCCGGTAGAAGTGCGAATCTCACCAACATTTGAAGTAGTCGCTAGCTTAGGCTTAGTCAATACATATGCCGGCCTGACCTTACCTTTAATCGCCTCTGCTACAGCAACTTTTTTATTTCGACAATTCTTTTTAACTATTCCTAATGAATTAATTGAGGCTGCGCGTATTGACGGTGCTGGACCCATGCGATTTTTTAAAGATATTTTATTACCCTTATCAAAAACTAGCATTGCGGCCTTATTTGTTATCCAATTCACCTACGGTTGGAATCAGTATTTATGGCCTCTCGTCATGAAGACAACGGACGACTTTACTCCAATTGTGGTAGGTATTCGCACCATGATTAGTGCGGGAGATGGGGTGACTAGTTGGAATCTCGTGATGGCAACCGCCATTCTTGCGATGCTTCCGCCTGGCCTAGTGGTATTGCTCATGCAAAAATGGTTTGTCAAAGGCTTAATTGATTCAGAAAAATAAAGGAATTTCTCAATGGCAACCCTCAGTTTTAAGGGCGTTAAAAAAACCTTTCCAAATAATATCCAAGTAATACATGGTATTGACTTAGATGTTGGGCATGGAGAATTTATTGTTATCGTCGGTCCTTCAGGTTGTGGTAAATCCACCTTAATGCGTATGGTTGCGGGTTTAGAAACAATCACTGAAGGTGATATAAAAATAGATAATAAAATCGTCAATCAGCTTGAGCCAGCTGAGCGCGATATTGCCATGGTGTTTCAAAACTACGCGCTTTATCCACATATGTCCGTGTTCGATAACATGGCTTATGGGCTTAAAATTCGTAAACTTAGCAAGAAAGAAATCAATGAGCGAGTACAAAAAGCCGCTCAAATCTTAAAGCTTAGCCATTTATTAGAACGCAAACCACGTCAATTATCTGGTGGTCAACGTCAACGTGTCGCCATGGGTCGTGCGATTGTTCGTGAGCCCAAAGTATTTTTATTTGATGAGCCTCTTTCTAATCTAGATGCAAAGCTTCGTGTACAAATGCGTTTTGAAATTCATAAACTACATCAACGACTTAAGACAACCAGTCTTTATGTAACACACGATCAAATTGAAGCCATGACGCTCGCCGATCGTATGATCGTTATGAATAAAGGCATTGCAGAGCAAATCGGTACGCCTGCGGAGGTCTTTGAACGCCCAGCCTCGACCTTTGTTGCAAGCTTTATTGGACTACCCCCAATGAACCTCATTAAGGTGCATATCAGCGTTAC
>JAAZGT010000125.1 GCA_012511095.1 Alcaligenaceae bacterium | reverse complement strand
TGGATATTGCGACCGGTATGACCTAAAGAAACTCGTGTCATCATGGCCACCGTCATCATGGCAATACCAGACAAAGCTAAGCCGTGTACAGCAATACTGTGAGTGCCTATACCCCAGGCTTGTAAAGCGTATAAAACAAAACCCAGTATCATGCCCAAAAAGGCTAAGAATAATGACCAGAGCAAAGGCATTTTCCAAATCGCGGAGTGATACCAACCAGATAAACGGATGATGTTTACTAGCGCTGTTGCAAGAGCAGCAATAGTCAATAAAATCGGGTTAGGGAAAAAGATATCAACAACAAAGAAAACCCCAAAAAAGGCTAAACTTAATCTGTCTAAAGTAGCGGAGTTTTTAGGCGTAAATTGAATACTGTGACCACCATGGGCTAAACCTTTTTCAATAAAAAAAGGCGTTACACGGCGACCCACCGTTAACACTAAACCAATGATGAGATAAAAACCAAAATACAGGCCAATACGATTCAGGTTAAGGTCTTTGGTTAAAATACCGATATAACAAAGCGCATTAGCAAGGCTCAATAAAAGGATTTTGGCAACAATACCGATTTGACGTTTTTGCTTGGCTTTAATTACTGCTATGGTCACAGTCAAAGCCATCCAGACCATAAAAATAATATCCGCTATAAAGGCTAAGATAATCACGAGGGTTGTCGTTTCTTGGCTGGGATTAAAGGCTGTAATGCCCCACAGCATACGCGCAATAAACCAAAAAATATAAATACCAAATAAATGCCAACCATAAGGCATGGTCACCCCAGTCCACGTTTGCACAGCGGTTAATAAAAAACCAGCAATCACTGCTAAAGCATAGCCATAGAACATTTCATGGGCATGCCAATAAAATGGATGAAAATCCACACCTCCTAAATTAAGGTTGCCCGTATAAACAAAGATCCAAAGCAACATGGTGATGATTGCAAATAGTCCAGCGCTCGCAAAAAATATCCTAAAAGCCATATTCAAAATAGGATGTGGTGCAGTGGGTTTAGGACCTGGGGATTGGATTTGTAACATCTTAGTTTCCTGCAATAAATAAAATATATTTTAAATGTATCTTTAAACCAAAAAGAGGTCAAGTATAAGAGGGCATGACAGCGGAGCATTAGATGAGCTCTATTGATGAGTTGAGCTCCGCTTCATGATTATAGATATTAAAAGACTAAAACGCGCTAATACCCGCAATCCCATGAGCGTTATGTTGGCGTGCTAGCTTGAGGTCATCGGGGCTTAGGCCGCCAATGGCATAGACAGGTAGAGCAGCGTCTTTGGCTATTGACTCAAAGGCTTCCCAACCTAGCGCTGCTTGATCTGGGTGACTTGGTGTGTTCTTAATATGGCCTAGCAAAATAAAGTCAGCCTCTAAGATCTGTGCATATAAAACATCGGCAAGGTGGTGGGTCGATATGCCTAAGAGTTTATTTTTAGGAAGCGGACGCTGTTCAAGTTGTATGGCATCGCTAGCGCGTAGTTGCAAACCATCGGCCGCTTTCCACCAGGCTTTAGGGTGAATACTATTAATTAAGAGCTTGGCGCCACGCTCATGGCATTGTGTTAATAGCTCATCGAAAAGGGCTTTAAGCTCTTTGGAGGCGGTGCCCTTTGGCCAATTTGGTTGGCGAAACTGAAATAAACGAATCCCTTTGCTCATAGCTTGTTCTAGATAAGCACTTAGGTCTTGAGGGGAGCAATCAATAGCAAAGTCGGGTGTTACCGCATAAAGCGATGGTAGGCTTAGCCACTTAATAGGTGGCAGTGAAGCGGGTAATAGCTCACCCAATTCAGCGGCTTGTTCTGGCTTAGTCCAGGCAAATCGCTGGCCCTCTAAGCCTTTAGCTTGGCCAGTCCATGCGGTGACTAAGAAAAAAGATAAATGCACCTTGGTTTTGGGGTACTCATAAACAAAGCTGACCCAAGGTGTGGCCTCAGTAATGGTGACATCAAGCTCCTCTTTGAGCTCGCGAACTAGTGCCTCTTTGGCAGTTTCACCGGCTTCGATTTTACCGCCTGGAAATTCCCACCAGCCTGACCACGATTTATCGTCAGGTCGTTGCGCTAGGAGCACCTCGCCTTTGTCATTTAGCATCACACCGACGGCTACGTCTAGTAAAGGTTTTGACTTGGGCATAAATAAGGGCTCCTAATAAATTGGATTATGTTGTTAACTTGGTTGGTGGTCTTGATAATATTAGTCTTTGAGGTGTCTAGCGGTCCAGTCACGAGCAAAGTGCCTTGCCACGCGGCCAGAACGTGAGCCACGTTGAAGTGCCCATTGTAGGGCTTCGGTGCGGCTTTCTTCAATATGCTCTTCAGGGCAGCCCATGTCTTTTAACCAGTAATTAACAATGGCTAAGTACTCATCTTGACTAAATGGATAAAAAGACAACCAAATACCAAAACGCTCAGAAAGCGAGATTTTTTCTTCAATGGCCTCGCCGGGATGAATCTCACCCTTTGGACCCTTGGTGGTTTCAAGGTTTTCGGCGCTGTATTCGGGCATTAAATGGCGACGGTTAGAGGTAGCATAAATTAATAAGTTGTCGCTATGGTCCGCAATAGAGCCATCTAAAATTGACTTTAAATCCTTGTAACCAGCTTCACCATGCTCAAACGATAGATCATCACAAAACACAATAAAACGCTCGTCGCGGTCGCGAATAAGGTCAGCAATATCTGTTAAATCACCTAAATCCGATTTATCAACCTCAATCAGGCGTAAACCTTGCTCGGCGAATTGACTTAACATCGCTCGCACTAAGGAGCTTTTGCCCGTGCCACGAGTGCCCGTCATTAAGACGTTGTTAGCAGGTTTGCACTCTACAAACATGCGTGTGTTGCGCTCTAAGGTTTCTTTTTGATCCTCGATATGAAGTAAGTCGATGGGCTCGATCACATCAATTGTATGAATGGGCTCAAGCCAAGCGGTATTGCCTTTGCGACGCCAGCGATGAGCAATAGCACTCCAATCGGGTGCAGGTGGTGCTGGTGGCAGCCAAGCTTGTAGCTGTAATAGCACTTGATGTGCAGTTTGCATTAGTTGCTCTACGCTTGGTGTGTTGCTATTAGGGTGGTTTAACTTGTCGGGATTAAAATTATTTTCACTTTTCTCATGTATAGTCATAAAAACAAAAACCTTGAGATGATAAATTGGTATCAATTAGCTGACTACAAGATTAGCACCGTTAAATTTTAAATTGGCAAATTTTCCCCTATAATAGAATGATTTTAGATTACTTTATAGAGGAAAGCGCATCTAGTCGCTACTCTTAAACATTAGCTAAAATTTGTTTATCATTTAAAGTGATTTTTTAAACCAATTATTTTTGATTATCAGGAAAAGTCTTGAGCGCTACGCAGATTTTAAGTCCCATCGCCCACGATATGGAGGCAATTGACTCCGTAATTCGTTCATATTTGAACTCAGAAGTCGTTATGATTCGCACTGTCGGTGAGTATATTATTGGCTCCGGTGGTAAGCGTCTGCGCCCAGCGCTGGTCGTGATGATTGCCAATGCGCTAGGTTATGAACCGGTCGACAAGGAGTTCCAAGATCACCATTTATTAGCGGCTACGGTTGAGTTTATTCATACCTCGACCTTATTACACGATGACGTTGTTGACGAGTCTGACCTGCGTCGTGGCCGTGAAACAGCTAATGCGGTATTTGGTAATGCAGCCAGTGTCTTGGTGGGTGACTATTTATATTCACGTTCTTTTGAAATGATGGTTTCCGTTGACCGCATGGAAATCTTACGCGTTCTTTCTCAGGCCACTACGGTGATTGCCGAGGGTGAGGTTTTACAACTGCTCAACGTTCATGACCCCGATGTGTCGGTAGAGCGTTATATGCAAGTCGTGCGCTACAAAACAGCTAAGCTTTTTGAGGCTTCGGCTGAGATTGGCGCTATTGTCTGTGATGTACCCGATGAGCTGCGCCAAGCGGCTGCTGCCTATGGTCGTCATATGGGTATTGCCTTCCAATTGATTGATGATGTGTTAGATTACTCTGGTGACGCTGATGCCTTAGGTAAAAACGTCGGTGATGATTTACGCGAGGGTAAACCAACCTTACCGCTCATCCGCGTGATGGAAAAAGGCACACCTGAGCAAGCTCAATTGATTCGTGATGCCATTGAAACAGGCGATGCCGACTTTGAGGCGGTTGCTGAAGCCATTAAATCAACTGATGCGTTGCAATACACGCGTCAAGTCGCTGAGCAAGAGGCTAAGTTAGCCGAAGAGGCGATTGCTGATTTTCCTGAGTCGATCTACAAACAGTCATTAATTCAATTGGCGCGTTTCGCTATCGAGCGCGACAACTAAATATATTAATAAGGATTTAACCATGCCTGCTTATCGTTCTAAAACCTCCACGCATGGACGTAATATGGCCGGTGCACGTGCTTTATGGCGTGCTACGGGTATTAAGGATAAGGATTTCGGTAAACCGATTATTGCGGTAGTAAACTCATTTGTTGAGTTCGTACCAGGTCACGTTCACCTAAAAGATCTCGGTCAAATGGTGGCTCGTGAAATTGAAGCCGCAGGTGGTATTGCTAAAGAGTTCAACACCATTGCGGTTGACGATGGTATTGCTATGGGCCACGATGGTATGTTGTATTCTCTACCATCACGCGAGCTCATTGCAGACTCAGTTGAATACATGATTAATGCGCATTGTGTTGATGCCATGGTCTGTATCTCTAACTGTGACAAAATCACGCCGGGTATGTTAATGGCTTCTTTACGCCTTAATATCCCAACTGTTTTTGTTTCAGGTGGCCCAATGGAGGCAGGTGTGATGCCTTCTGAAAATGATTCAGGTGAAAAAGTCATTAAGCTAGACTTGGTTGATGCCATGATTAAAGCGGGTGACCCAAGCATTTCGGACGAGGAAACTGAGCTTGTCGAGCAAAATGCTTGTCCTACCTGTGGTTCATGCTCTGGTATGTTTACCGCTAACTCCATGAACTGCTTAAACGAGGCCTTAGGTCTTGCCTTGCCTGGTAACGGTACCATTGTTGCGACCCATGCTGCTCGTAAGGAGTTATTCCTTGAGGCAGGTCGTAAAGTCATGGAATTAACCAAGCGTTATTATGAGCAAGACGATGAGTCAGCTTTACCTCGTAGCATTGCCACCAAAGCGGCCTTTGGAAATGCTATGACTCTAGATGTGGCCATGGGTGGTTCGACCAACACGGTATTACACATTTTAGCTGCAGCTCAAGAGGCTGAGGTCGACTTTACGATGAAAGATATTGATCGTATTTCGCGTCACACGCCTTGTTTATGTAAAGTAGCTCCAGCGACTTCAGAGTTCCATATTCAAGACGTCCATCGCGCTGGTGGCGTAATGGGTATTTTGGCCGAGCTAAATCGTGCTGGACTATTAGATACTTCAGTTAATCATGTGGCAGGTAAGGACTTAGCCGATGTCTTAAATAACTGGGATGTGATGTCTGAAAACCGCACCGCAGAAGCCGAGAAGTTTTATCGTGCCGGCATTGGTGGAGTGCGTACAGTTCACGCCTTTAGCCAGTCTAATTACTATGAGCAATTAGATACTGACCGTGCCAAGGGTTGTATTCGTGACAAAGCCCATGCTTACTCTCAAGATGGTGGTTTAGCTGTACTTTACGGTAACCTAGCACCCAATGGCTGTATCGTTAAAACCGCAGGTGTCGATGAAAGTATTCTGACCTTTACTGGTAAAGCGGTGATCTTCGAGAGCCAAGACGCAGCCACCGAGGGCATCTTAGGTGATCAGGTCAAAGAGGGTGATGTAGTAATTATTCGCTACGAAGGCCCTAAAGGCGGCCCTGGTATGCAAGAAATGCTGTACCCAACCTCTTACCTTAAGTCTAAGGGTTTAGGCGCCAAAGCCGCTTTATTAACCGATGGTCGCTTCTCAGGTGGCTCATCAGGTTTAGTTATCGGTCATGCTTCACCAGAGGCTGCTGAGGGTGGTAACATCGCCTTAGTCGAAGATGGCGATAAGATTGAAATCGATATTCCAAATCGTACTATTCGTTTAGCAATTAGTGATGAGGAATTGGAGCAACGTCGTCAACGCATGGAAGAGCGTGGCGCCGATGCTTGGAAACCATTAAACCGTGATCGTTATGTATCACAAGCATTACGTGCCTATGCTGCTTTAGCCACATCGGCTGACCGCGGGGCTGTACGTGATGTAAGCCAAGTAGAACGCAGAAGATAAGCGTTGATCGTTTATTGACTGGTTTGTTATTATAGTGGCCTTAAAGAGCGATCACTGTGATGGTGTATCGCTCTTTTTACGTTAACAACGTATAAAAATTTAATGAGGAGTAAGGTAGCGTGCTTGCACAAAATGAAAATCAGGCTCTTAATGAGTCTAAGCAGTCTAATGAAATCTTATACCAAGAGTTGCAAGATGATATTCGTTTCTTAGGGCGTTTATTAGGCTTTAGCATCCAAGAGTCAGAGGGGCAACCGTTATTTGACCAAATCGAGCAGTTACGACGTAATGCAGTAACTATTCGTCGTGCCGCAGTCAATCAAGGTGACAATGTTGATGAGAGTCAAAAGGTAAAGGATTCTCTGATCGCTGAGATTAGTCAAAAAAGTGATCAAGAGCTAAAGTCACTTAGCCGTGCTTTTAGTTATTTTATGCATTTATCTAATATTGCTGAGGATAGATTGCAGCGTCGTCTTGACCACTTAGATCATCAGGCAGAGACGCCTAATATGCATGGTTTAAGTGTTACTATCCAGCGTTTAAATGATGCAGGTGTTAATAGTCAAGCCATTTACGATTATTTAGATGAGCTTAATATTGTGCCAGTACTCACTGCTCACCCAACTGAGGTGCAGCGTACCAGTATTTTAGATAAGCACCAAGAGATTGCGGATACGCTACGTGAATACCATACTACTGATGAACCACGTCAAAAAGAAACCATCGCTGAGCGTCTCTTAGGGCAAATTCAATTGCTTTGGTATACGCGTATGCTACGCTTCGACACGTTAACAGTCGAAGACGAAATTGATAATGCGCTTAATTACTACGAATCGACTTTCTTAGAGGTGATTCCGCAGCTCTACGCCAAGATGTACAAGTACCTTTCTAAAGACGTTGAGTTCGATAGAAATAAGGTCTCTAATTTCTTAACCATGGGCTCTTGGATCGGCGGTGACCGCGACGGTAACCCCTTTGTTAGTGCGGAGACTTTAAAAACAGCCATTGCTAAGCAAGCCACAACACTCTTTAATCATTATTTAGCCGAGGTTCATACCTTGGCGACTGAGCTTTCTCTGAGTGAGGCCTTTGCGCCGGCTTCTGAGGAGCTAAGAGAGCTAGCGGACCGCAGTCATGATCGTTCACGCCATCGTGAAGATGAGCCTTATCGTCGTGCGATGATAGGTATTTATGCGCGCTTAGCCGCTACCGCTAAGAGTTTAACGCTAGATAAAATCGATTTGCCACAGGCTAAATTTGGCCGTGTTTACGACAATGCAGAGGAGCTTTTAGCTGACTTAAAGACGGTTGCTAATTCTTTAGATACCTATCACGCAGCTCGTGTTACGGATTTACGTTTACAAAACCTCATTTATGCAGTCAATGTCTTTGGTTTTCATTTGGCCACCATTGATTTACGCCAGAGTTCTGATGTGCATGAACGTGTGCTCGAAGAGGTGTTTTTACGCGCTGGTGTGCAGTTTAATGGTCAAAAGGTAGTTTATAGTCAGTTGAGCGAAGAGGATAAGCAAGAGCTTCTCCTTCGTGAGTTAGAGAATACGCGTCCTCTAATCGCACCTTGGCAAGAATATAGTGAAGAGACTGAACGCGAATTAGAGATTCTACGTACTGCCGCTGCTGTACGTAAACAATACGGTTATCGTGCTCTTCGACAAAGCATTGTTTCTCACACCGAAACTCTTAGTGATATGTTGGAGTTATTGCTCTTGCAACAAGAGACCGGTTTAATCTCCGTTGAATGTGATGCCGAGGGCACAATTAAACCATTCAAAGAAAATGATGGTTTGATTGTGGTGCCGCTCTTTGAAACCATTCCAGATCTTGAAGCGGGTGCTGAGATTATGGATAAATGGTTCTCAATCCCATGGGTTAAAGACCGTATTATGCAATCTCAGGGTGGTCTACAAGAGGTAATGCTAGGCTACTCCGATAGTAATAAAGATGGTGGTTATTTAACCTCGAACTGGTCGTTATATGAAACTGAATTAGCCTTAGTTGAGGTTTTTGAAAGGCATGGCATCACCTTGAGATTATTCCACGGTCGTGGCGGTTCAGTAGGTCGTGGTGGTGGTCCAACCTATGAGGCAATTTTGGCCCAACCAGCAGGTACTGTTCAGGGTAAGATTCGCCTGACTGAGCAGGGTGAGGTGATTCAGTTCAAATACAAAACCATTCAAACCGGTTTATGGAATTTAGAGCAAATCGTGACCGCAACTCTCCAAGCGAGTTTATTAGAAAAAAATGCCGCTCAAACGGGTGAGGAGTCTTGTGCTCTAGATGCGGCAGCATGCGCTGATCGTGGCTACCATGCAGTGGTGCAGTTTATGTCTAACCGCTCTGAAAAAGCCTACCGCGATTTAGTTTATGGCACAGAAAACTTTGCGACCTACTTTGTTGAAAGTACCACGGTGCGCCAGATTGCTGAGTTAAATATTGGTTCGCGTCCAGCCTCTCGTAAAGCAGGTCATCGCATTGAGGATCTAAGAGCGATTCCTTGGACTTTCTCATGGGCTCAGTGTCGCTTGATGATCCCTGGTTGGTACGGCATGGGTACCGCGCTTCAAGCCTTTATCGAAGAGGGTATGTCTGAGTCTGAGGGGCATGACTTTAAAGCCTTAGGGCGTGAGGGTCGCCTTGCTATGCTGAGACAAATGGAGCAAGAGTGGCCATTTTTTAATACCTTATTGTCCAATATGGAAATGGTATTAGCCAAAACGGATATGAGCATTGGTCGTCAGTACAGCACCTTAGTTCAGGATGAGGCTTTACGTGAAACGGTATTAACTCAGATTGAGAAAGAGTTTGAACTGACCTTAAAGTATTTCAAAGAGGTGGTGCAGCACGACTTATTGGCTGACAATACGAACCTTAAAAATGCTTTACAAGAGCGATTCCTTTATGTGGATCCCCTAAACTATTTGCAGGTTGAGCTCTTACATCGCTTACGCGTGGCAGAGGACGATAGTTTAGAGAAATCCAGTGAGCGTGGCAGTATCGCGCGTTCGGTCTTGATGACAATTAATGGTATTGCGACGGGTCTAAGAAACACCGGTTAATGACTCGACGGCATTGGGGGCGCAGGGTATTTATATATTCTGTGCCACTCTTGAGTTAGAATCTCATCAAAAATAAACTCAAGCTCACACCTACCGGACACCGGCTCATCTTAATGATGAATAATCATATTATCGCGGTGGATTAAATCAATATCAGTTACTGCACCAAGGATTTTGCCAATTTGACTACTTGGCTTGCCAATGATTTTGCGTGCATCATCGGCCGCATAGCTAATTAGGCCGCGGGCATATTCATTGCCATCTTTGTCGATACAAGCAACTAAATCGCCGCGTTCAAAATTGCCGCGTACCTCAGTGACACCGATCGGTAATAAGCTTTTACCTTGACGGGTGAGGGCGTTGATTGCACCTGCATCGAGTACTAAATAGCCACTCACATGTAAGTGTGCCGCTAACCATTGTTTGCGCGCAGAAAGAATAGGGATCTTAGCGTAGAGCTCGGTACCAATGGATTCACCCTCACTAAGACGAGGGAGTAGGTTGTCGACGCGACCACTCGCAATAATGGTATGTGCACCACTGCGTGCGGCGCGTTTGGCGGCGAGGATCTTGGTTAGCATGCCCCCAGTACCCACATGAGTGCCCGCACCACCTGCCATTTGCTCTAGCGCAGGATCGCCAGCCTCAGCACGGTGGATAAATTTAGCCTCTTTGTTTTTGCGCGGATCGCTATCATAAAGACCCTCTTGATCCGTCAAAATAACATAGACTTCTGCCTCTAACAGGTTAGCTACTAAAGCGCCTAGCGTGTCATTATCACCCAGTTGAATTTCCTTGGTAATAACCGTGTCATTTTCATTAATGATAGGAATGACATTGAGCTCTAATAAGGTATTGAGTGCTGAGCGAGCGTTTAAATAGCGGTGTCTATCAGCCAAGTCGTCGTGTGTTAAAAGCACTTGAGCCGTTTGAATGCCGTATTGATTAAAAGCAGTCTCATAGGCTTGAGCTAAAGCGATTTGGCCCACCGCAGCAGCTGCCTGTAGTTGACTGACAATCTTAGGTCGTTTGCGCCAATTAAGACGCGCCATGCCCTCAGCAATGGCACCGCTAGATACCAATATAACCTGTTGGCCTTGTTTGTGTAGATGGGCGATTTGCTCGGCCCAGCGTGCGATTGCAGCGTTATCGATGCCTTTGCCGTCGTTGGTTAATAATGATGAACCAATTTTAATAACGATTCTTTTGGCATCTTTAACAAGCGCAGTTTGCTGGTTATCTGACATGGTGAGTGAGCTAATATAGTTTAAAATTAAATTAAAAAAGGTTTAGGTAATATTATTTACCTAAACCTTGTATATTATCATTTTTCCTAGGGCTAAAGCTTTGCTTAGGCCTTAGGATCGTCAGGATCAACGCGTGGATCATAATCTGGGTGATTAGGATCGAGACGTGGATCATATTCCGGTGAATTAGGATCGTAGCGAGGGTCGAGATCCGAGGTATCTACTCCAGCGGCACCACTAAAACGTGGGTCATCTTCAAGCTCTTCGGGTACTTGGCGACTTGGGTCAAAGCGTGGGTCCTCGTGCTCGAGCACACCAGCCTCTTTGTCTGCTGCGTAGTTTTCGATTTCTTTGACCTGATCAACAAAGTCTTGCAAAGCATAAATTACTTGCTCAACACCTTCACCGTTAAGGGCGGAAATGCGAAATACTGGGCCATCCCAACCAAGACGCTTGCATAGATTCTGTTGAAATTGCTCGGCATCTTCGACCATATCAACCTTATTAAGGACGAGCCAGCGAGGCTTGTTGTAAAGCTCCTCGTCATAAAGCTTTAGCTCACCCACAATGGACTCGATATCTTCGGCGACCTTTTCAACGGCATCAACCTCGGGGTCGATGTTATAGATATCGACAATATGCAATAACACCCGTGTGCGTGCTAAGTGACGTAGGAATAAATGACCTAAACCTGCACCCTCGGATGCGCCCTCAATTAAACCAGGAATATCGGCAATCACAAAGCTGCGTGAAGGCGAGGTACGCACCATACCTAGGTTGGGGTAAAGCGTAGTAAATGGGTAATCGGCAATCTTAGGTTTGGCATTAGATGCCTTGGCAATAAAGGATGATTTACCAGCATTGGGTAAACCTAATAAGCCTACATCGGCTAATACCTTGAGCTCTAGCCGTAATTGCCTTTGTTCGCCTGGCTTACCGTAGGTAAATTGGCGGGGTGCACGGTTAACACTGGATTTAAAGTGTAGGTTGCCAAGGCCACCAGCACCACCCTCGGCTAGGGTGACTTGCTCGCCATGTTTGTCGAGGTCGAAGAGCTGCTCGCCCGTTTCGGCATCATAAATAATGGTGCCCACAGGCATTTTTAGAATAATATCGTCGGCACCTGCACCGTATTGATCCGAACCACGGCCGTTTTCACCGTTTTTAGCGCGGTGCAAGCGTGAAAATCGGTAATCAATGAGGGTGTTAAGGTTGCGATCAGCGACCGCATAAATGCTGCCGCCACGGCCGCCATCGCCACCATCGGGACCACCTTTGGGGATAAATTTCTCACGTCTAAAACTAGCGGAGCCATTACCACCTTTACCGGCAATGACTTCAATAGTGACTTCGTCTACAAATTTCATAGTAATTATTTTAGTTTTATGGTTGTTAATATTTTGGCATATACATAGTGTATAGCATTGCGAAGCTAAATTTATTTAGGCTTTTATTTTTTCAAGACTAAGGACAGATTTTATGGTGATTATTTATCACGAGGCAGATCGCCAGTGCCTTGTATATAGAACAATAAAAAACGCCGCTTACTAAAGCGTAAACGGCGTTATATCTGTTTGGTAATGTACTGAGAATTACTCAGCAGCGATTACTTGTACAGTAGGCTTATTTAAAGCACCTTTGTTAACGAACTGAACTTGTCCGTCAATCAAAGCGTATAGGGTGTGATCCTTGCCCATACCAACACCAGCGCCCGCGTGGAAGCGAGTACCGCGTTGACGAACAATGATAGAACCAGCTGGAACTGTTTGACCACCGTATGCTTTAACACCTAGGCGTTTGGCTTGTGAGTCGCGACCGTTACGCGTACTACCGCCACCTTTTTTCGTAGCCATGAATTACTCCTGTAAAAAAGCGAATAAGCTTAATAATTAAGCGTTAACCGCTGAGATCTCGATCTCGGTGAAATTTTGACGATGCCCTTGAGACTTTCTGTAGTGCTTACGACGACGCATCTTGAAAATTTTGATTTTATCGTGACGACCGTGTGCAAGAACTTTAGCCGTAACAGTAGCACCTTCAACTAATGGAGAACCTACTTTTAAAGATTCGCCTTCGCCAACAGATAGTACCTGGTCTAAAGAGATTTCTTGCCCGATGTCTGCTGGTATCTGTTCTACCTTTAGTTTTTGGCCGGGGGTAACGCGATACTGCTTACCGCCGGTTTTTATGACCGCATACATTGTGGCTTAACCTCAAAAAAATGATTGTTAGTTATTTAAAAACTTAGCAATAATTTATAAAGCACG
>JAAZGT010000124.1 GCA_012511095.1 Alcaligenaceae bacterium | reverse complement strand
TACGGCGATTCAAACCGTTGGCGCCAAAAGCTGGGATGGTTTTTCAATGGCCATTGTTAAGTAATTAATGAGCTTATTGGGGATCCTTGCTCTCAAGGAATTCCCAGCGCTCAAATAGCTTCTCTAATTCCTTGCTCAGTTTCTCGAGCTCGTCTTGGATCTCTTGTGCTTTGTCTGAGCCATCGGCATAGGTATCGGGGTCGCTGAGCTGCTCAGAAAGAGCTTCTTGCTTAGTTTCGAGTTCAGCAATTTTCTCTGGTAACTCGTCTAATTCTTTTTGTTCCCATGGACTGATACGATTGCTGCGTGGTGTACGTGGCTTTTGCTCCTCTGTAGCTTTGTTTTCAGAGGCCTCTGTTTTGCTTTTCTGAGTCTCAGTCGGAGCCTTTTCTTTAGGTTTATTTTTGGCGCTTTGCTCAAGCCAATCCTCATAGCCACCTACATAGTCGCGCCAAGTGGCATCACCTTCGTAAGCGATGGTTTGGGTGACCACATTATCTAAGAAGCTACGGTCGTGACTCACTAAAAGCACAGTGCCTTTGAAGTCTTGAATTAGCTCCTCTAATAGCTCAAGAGTTTCAATATCTAAGTCGTTGGTCGGCTCGTCCATCACTAGGACATTAGCAGGCCGAGCAAATAATCGTGCCATTAAAAGTCGAGCACGTTCACCACCCGATAGGCTGCTGACAGGCGATTGAGCGCGTGCTGGTGAGAATAAAAAATCACCCAGATAACTCATCACGTGCTGACGCTTATCGCCAATCTCAATCCACTCACTCCCAGGGTTAATTACCTCGGTCAGTTTGGCGTCTTCATCAAGTTGATCGCGCATTTGATCAAAGTACGCGATATTTAAGTTGGTACCTAACTTGACTGTGCCTTCAGTAGGCTCTAAACGGCCTAAGATGATTTTCAATAGAGTGGTCTTGCCTACACCATTAGGGCCAATTAGGCCAATGCGGTCACCCCGTAAAATGGTGGTGCTGTAGTCCCTAATTACCTCTTTATCACCAAAACGATGAGAGATATTTTCTAGCTCAGCCACGATTTTGCCCGAGCGATCGCCCGTATCAATAGCAAAGCTCACATTGCCTTGTTGTTCACGGCGTTGTTGGCGCTCAACCCTTAAGGCTTTGAGTCGGCGTACACGGCCCTCGTTACGCGTGCGGCGGGCTTGGATGCCAGTGCGAATCCACACTTCCTCTTGAGCAAGGAATTTATCGAAACGCTCTTGTTCCTTAGCTTCGGCGGCAAGCCATTCGGCCTTATGCTCCTGCCAACGACTAAAGTTACCGGGAAAGCTAAGTAATTGGCCCCGATCTAATTCGACAATGCGATTAGTGACATTGTCTAGGAATCGACGGTCGTGAGTAATAATCATGCAGGTTTTATTACTTTGTTTGACCTGCTCTTCCAACCAGGCAATGCCTTCAAAGTCGAGGTGGTTAGTCGGTTCGTCTAATAATAGTAAATCGGCATTTTCAACAAAGGCGCGTGCTAGGGCAATGCGTTTGCGAGTACCTCCCGATAGGCCCTCAACCTTGGCTTCAGGATCTAGGCCTAACTCATCGATAATGGCTTGGGCGCGAGCGGGCTTAGCCCAATCCTCAGTGGTTAAATAATCACCCGTAATGCTATCTAAGATGGAGAGCTCGGGATCTAAGTCGGGTTCTTGTTCAACCGTGATCACTTTAAGACCGCCCTTAAGTTGAATTTCACCATCATCGGGTTCAATGCGGCCGTCTAGTAGTCGTAATAAAGACGATTTACCTGCGCCATTACGACCAATCAAACCGATGCGTTCACCTTCCGCAATAATAAGATCGGCCTTATCTAAAAGGGCGTGATGACCGTAAGAGAGACTGACTTTCAGAAGAGAAATAAGAGCTTGTCCGGACATATAAAAGAATATAAAAATAGTAAATTGGCAATGGAATAAGCTAGTATTATAGAGTAAGTGTGATTCCTAAGTGATAAGTCAATTAAGGTAGCACTTAGCCTTGTAGTTATTAGTGGTTCATTTTTTGTCTATATTGTTGTATATTTAATGCATCTTTATTGTTATGATGAGAAGTGATTGTTATATTTTGTAAAGTCAAATAAAAGTGGTCCTTATTGCTTATATACTAAGATGCTAATATAGAGCGTTTTATGTAGTGAGTCACAATTATCTTAGTAGCGGGTAGCTTAAATGATTACGGAAGTTTTCAGATGATAAAAAGAATTTTCAGCAAGTTATTACTTTGCTTCTTAATGTTGTTTAGTGGAGCCCTCTATGCACAGAGCATTAATTTTGACTTAATAGATGACAAAGGACCAGTGACTCACGAGAGTTACCCAGGTAAATACTTACTTTTAGCGGTTGGTTATACCTCTTGTCCTGATATTTGCCCAACGACCTTATATGAGTTCGGGGCAGCAATGAAGACGATTAAAAATCCAGATGCCATTCAGCCAGTGTTCGTAACCATTGACCCAGCTAGTGATGAGGTTAATCGTTTAAATGCGTATACGGCTTTTTTTGATAAACGTATTGTGGGTTTAACAGGCCCTAAAGAAAATATTAAGCATCTTGCTGATCAAATAGGGGCCACTTATGGTTATAGCCTTAACGGCAAGCCTATTGAGGATCCTGAGCCTGGAATGTCATATGCGGTTTATCACAGCGCTTATATTTATTTAATTGATCCTGAGCGTGAAATCCTTGATGTGTATGATTATCAAATCGGGGTTGATGGATTGGTTGAGGCTTTAGATGAGGTCTTAGGCGTTCCCGAATCAGAGATTGAGTCTAGCAACAAAGCTGAGGTGTCAACAGTAGAAACGCAACCTCATGTCGCTACTGCTGAGCTTACTAACACCGCTACTACAGATACAACCGCCACCGATCAAAACTGTGAGTTACCAAAGGATTTTGTGGCGGTCAAAGAGTCACATGACTTAGCCGAAGTTGTCGATTCTGCACCTGAGGCGAAAGTGAGCTTATTGAATTTATGGGCTATCTGGTGTGAGCCTTGCCGCGTAGAATTGCCATTATTAGATAAGTTTGCGACCGAGCAAGATAAGATGTCGGTTGTTGCTCTCAACCTAGGCGATCAAAAAGATAAGATTGCCGAGTTCTTTAAAATTCAGGCTATTCAGCACTTAAATCAACAAAGTACAGATGATGTTATGCTCTTACGCCGTTTAGGCGGTATGGGCTTGCCATTCAATATGTTGTTTGTTGATGGTAAAGCTGTAGCCCTTAAAAACGGTATCATTCAGGAAACCGAAACGCTTAGTCATTTTGCTCAATGTGTTTCAAATTAAATGGTTTGGCATTTTTTACAAAGAGGAAGAAGTATGAGAAAGGTTTTAATTTTAAGCGCAGCATTTATGGCGTTAACTCAAGCTGCAGTTGCAGCGGAATCAACTACCACCGTTAGTGACTGTGTGATTCAAGAGGTTTTACCGGGTAAGGACATGACTGGCGCTTTTGTGACATTCCATCACAAGGGACCGCAGGTTAATATCGAGTCAGCCGAAATTCCTAGCATTACTACGCACATTGAGTTGCACTCAATGGAGATGAAAGACAATGTGATGACCATGATCCCCTTGACTAACCCTGAGCTTAATGAGGGTGTTAGGGAGTTTAAAAAAGGTGGTGACCATGTCATGGTTATGAGTATCCCTGAGGATAAAACGCCTAAGGTTGGTGAAACGCACACCATGACATTTAACTTTAGCGATGGTACCAAAGCCAGTTGTGATGCTATTGTGAAGTCAGTCGATGAGATTATGCAAGAAGCTGGTAAAGCTGGAACGGCTGATATGGCTCATC
>JAAZGT010000123.1 GCA_012511095.1 Alcaligenaceae bacterium | reverse complement strand
TGCCTGTTTGCTTACCAAAACCAAACTGAATCGCAAAGTCATGAATAGCATCCACCCCGATAATCGGAGCTAAGCTAAAGAAATAAGTATCTGATGACACCACCAAGGCGCGGTGCATATCAATAGAACCATAAACCGCACTACCGGCATTTCTAAAGCGTTGCCCACCAAACTCAAAAAAACCAGGGTCATAAATACGAGTTTTAGCATCACGAGCATTAAGCGCTAAGGCTGCTAAAGCTATAAAAGGCTTATAGGTCGAACCAATAGGGAAAGTGCCGTAAATCGGTCGATCAATTAATGGATGATCGGGCGAGTCTGATAAACGACGCCAGTTTTCTACATCAATGCCATCAACAAATAAATTGGGGTCAAAAGACGGTGCAGACACATAGGCCAATACTTGACCATTTCTAGGGTCAATCGCTACCAAGGCACCACGGTGTGGGTTTTTCTCATCATTAAAAAGTCCCTCAACCATGCGCTGCAGACCAATATCAATCGATAAGCGCAGGTTATCGCCAGGCACAGGGTCACTACGTTCCAGCACCCTAACAGGACGACCTGAGGCGGCAATCTCTACCTGCTCCCAGCCTGGCTTACCATGCAGAACCTCTTCGTAGCTAAGTTCAAGTCCCTTTTTACCAATAACATCAGTACCGCGGTAATCACCGATTAAACCCTCTTCTTCGATGCGCTCGCGGTCTCTTTCTGAAATCCTACCGATATAACCAATTAAGTGAGCAGCGGACTCACCCTGTGGGTATTCTCTAACCCAACGCGCCCTAATACTCACACCAGGAAATTTAAAGGCACGCACAGCAAAGGCTGCCGCCTCTTCGTCAGTTAAATTACTACGTAAAATAATTGAGGTATAACGTGTATTCATACCCATGCGCTGTTTAAAGCGACGGATATCAAGGGCAGAAATAGGAATAATCTGACCGACCTCCTCGATCATGGCATCAATATTTTTAATCTGACCAGGTACCACCTCAAGGGTATAGTCGCGATAGCTGCGCGCTAAAACCTCACCATTACGGTCATAAATATTTCCACGTTTAGGAGTAATAGGTACCAAAGAAATACGGTTTTGATCAGCACGCTCAGAAAAGCCTTGATAGCGCTCTACTTGTAAAACCCACAAGCGGTAGATCAAAATACTAAAGCAGGCAAGCACAAAAATCGCTGCAACTAAAACGCGCAAACGATTTCTAGTTCTTTCTACCTTAACTCGTCGTCTTTGATCAAACATATATTAATTCAAACTTAAACAACTGCGTCTTCATCGTTGATGAGCTGCCATGGTAATTTCAATACCAAGTACACACACAACCAAAGAATAATATTAATAAAGCCGCCTAGCATCCAACCCCAACCACTCCACGTACCCGCAAACCAAGCATTTAATAGATGTTGCGGTATGGGCACAAACAAAAATATTGGCAGCATATAAACCATTTGCCCTAACACCTCAAAATTAAGCATGGTTTTGCGAATTTTAAAGACAAAATACATGCTCAATACGTAAGTGATGGCGTTGCTACCAAGAATGGTTGTGTCATGGACATCCATAAGGTAACCAAAGATAAATGCGGCGACCAAACCAACGCCTTGGGCGCTATGAGCAGCCCAGAAGGTTAAAATCACCAATAATAGGTCAGGTGCACCCTCCCAGTTTCTCCAAGGTAGCAATGAGGCCATCCAAGCTGCAAATATACTAATCCAAACATAATAAGGATTTGCATTAAAAGTATAATGCACGGCACGCAGAGGACGGAGGCTCGATAAAGCACGCCTTTCTTGTTCGGAGCTTGATGACCTATTAGCGGATGACTCTTTGTTTACCATAAACTTTAATCCTCAATCAGCTCATTGTCAGCACCATCTTGAGGTGGTGTATGCAACAAGACAAGGAAATGGCGATGTCGATCGGGGTGTGCGCTCGGCTCAGCAATGGCACGTACAAAACCCTGAGCACTATTAGTTTCGATGGAAGTGATTGTACCGATCATTAAACCCGCTGGATAATAGCCACCTATCCCACTACTGACCAACTCATCTCCTACTTTGATATCAACCTCAAGCGACAAATAACGCACCTCAATTTGGCCTGGACGACCACTGCCGAAGACTAATACACGAATACCATTTCTCTGTAATAAGGCAGGCACTGAAGTCTTATCATCAGTAACTAAAGCGGCTTCAGAAGTTTTTGCGGTAACACGGCGTATTTGCCCAACAATACCGCCCTCGGCAATTACAGGCATACCTGGCTCAATCCCCTCATTGGAGCCTTTATTTAAAATAATTGTTTCCTTAAAAGGGTGCGCAGGCGTATATAACACCTCAACCGCCACTGAAGGCACCTCAACTGCAGCCTTTACCCCCAACAAGCGGCGTAGCTGCATATTTTCTGCTTCCATCTGCATGGCGCGCATACTTAAGCGAGCGTTTTCAATACGTGTACTTTCGGTTGTTTTAATTTGCTCTTCGGTTTGGGTGACGAATTTAGACCAGTCATACACACTATTAACAAAGTCTTTGGGCCAAATAGCAATACGCTGAAAAGGATAAATTAAGGTCGAGGAAACGCGTCGAACTGACTCAAGAACTGGCCAGTTCGCATCTAAAACAATTAAAACAACACATAACAAACCAAGAAAAAACAGCTTTACTTCGCTTGCAATGCCTTGTCTAAAAAGATGAGGTGACTTTTTAGTCGACATTAACTAAACCGTACAACGTTTGAAGAAATGAGGGTGCGCAGAGCTTGTATCAGTAGAAGTGCCAACCCCCCTCTGCGTGATACTAATACTAATTTTTAATTTAAAATATAAGGGTTTAACGATTACTCGTTAACAAAGACTGGGCCTAAGCGCTCTAAATGCTCTAATGCCTCACCACAGCCATTAACCACACAGGCTAGCGGATCCTCAGCAACCACCACAGGGATGCCGGTTTCCTCTTGTAAAAGACGATCAATATCGCGTAATAATGCACCACCACCTGTTAAGGCAATACCCTTTTCGGTAATATCTGCGCCTAACTCTGGAGGTGTTTGCTCTAAACCTATTTTAACGGCCGAAACAATTTGATTTAATGGGTCACTTAAAGACTCTAGAATTTCTTTTGAGCTGATAGTAAAGCTACGCGGCACACCCTCGGTCATATTGCGACCCTTGACCTCAATTTCTTTGTTTTCGGTCGACGGGAAAGCAGAGCCAATTTCCTTTTTAATTAATTCAGCCGTAGGATCACCAATGAGCATACCCTTGTTGCGACGGATGTAATTGATAATCGACTCATCGAATTTATCACCACCCACGCGTACCGAGCCCTTGTAGACCATACCGCCTAAGGAAATCACAGCCACCTCGGTGGTACCACCACCAATATCTACCACCATTGAACCGCTAGCATCGGAAACATTAAGACCTGCACCAATAGCCGCTGCCATAGGCTCTTCAATCAAATAAACCTGACTAGCACCCGCACCTAAAGCCGCTTCACGAATGGCACGACGTTCAACCTGAGTCGAACCACAAGGCACACAAACAATAATGCGTGGACTTGGTGAAATGAGACTACGCGGATTAACCATACGGATAAACTGCTTGATCATTTGCTCGGTGACGGTGAAATCAGCGATGACACCGTCTTTCATGGGACGAATAGCCTCTATGTTGCCAGGCACACGACCTAACATCTGCTTAGCGGCTTGACCCACCGCTTGAATGATTTTACGACCATGAGGGCCACCCTCGTGGCGAATTGCTACAACAGAGGGTTCGTCTAAAACAATACCTTTGCCTCGTACATAAATTAAGGTGTTGGCGGTACCGAGGTCAATCGCCATATCAGTAGAAAAATAACTTCTGAGGAATCCGAACATGATTAAAGAGTCTTTGCGGTTACAAACTTGCGGTTACAAACAATAATGAGCCTTAAAAAAGGCTCTAAAATGCATG
>JAAZGT010000122.1 GCA_012511095.1 Alcaligenaceae bacterium | reverse complement strand
AGTATTACTGCTTTTTAATTTGGTTTTTATCAATAATTTTTTTATACATAGCGGAATCAGTAGCGATTAACTTTGAAAGTTCTTCGGGGCTACTTGCTTTGGGTATAAAGCCCGCTTGTGTAAATTTTTTAATGACCTCCTCATCTTGTAAAATTATAGCGATTTCTGATGCTATTTTTTCTACAATAGTTTTGGGCGTGTTTTTAGGTGCTAAAAGAGCTACCCATGATGAAAGGTCAAAGTCCTCATAGCCGAGCTCCGTCATAAGTGGAATAGTAGGCTCATCAGGCCATTTACTTTTTGCTGACAAGGCTAAGGCTTTAAGTCGGCCTTCTTTAACATAGGGCATTGGCACTAAAATAGGATCAAAAACTAAAGAAACTCTACCGGCTAAAAGATCCGACAAAATTGGCGCACTACCTCTATAGGGTATGTGGGTCATTTCCAAATTATTTTCGTCAGCAAAATGAAGCCCGATCATATGAGCACTTGAGCCTGTACCACTAGAGCCAAAATTTAAACGATGTTTTTTGCCATAATCAACGAGTTCGGCCACTGAGTTAACCGGTAGCTTATTGCTGACAAATAAAAACATCGGTAACTCGGCCATTTGAGTCACCGTCTCGAAGTCGCTATCAGAGTAGGGCAATTCGTATAGATGGGGATTGACTGAGTGTGCTGCAATGACAGTGGCAAAGTGATAGCCATCGGCATCTGAGCGAGCTAATTGGCCGGTGCCAATGGTAGCATTAGCTCCGGGTTTATTATCGATTACAATATTTTGGCCCAAGCGCTGTGATAGCTTTTCCATCACAATGCGTGTCACTGTATCAGTGGCACCACCAGGTGTATAGGGTACGACCACAGTAATTGGCTTTTGATGCGGCCAATTGTTGTTTTTGCTTTGGGCGTTACCAAACAGTGCAAAAAAAATTAAAATAGTGCTTAGCGCATAGACAAAGGGTTTTATAATAACTTTCAATTCTTCCTCCAAAATTTGCTTCATCATAAATTGCTAAAATTTCTTAAGCAAGTGGTGTTGGAGAGACTTAAAAGACATAAAACAACATAATTAACCGAAATTAAACGAAGTTAAGCGAAGTTGTTGTAAATTATGTTTTATCTAAGTCGCATGTTTTGTAAAAGCTAGACAGAAAAGCGACTTAATGGTATTATGTACAGCTATGTTGAATTATCTATAGCACCTGTACGGGTGTTACCTCAGGTATTCACAACACGCTTCATAGAGTTTGGTTCTCCTTGATTCAATTCGTGATCTGACACGTCTTAGACATTCAATCATGTACTATGCGAATCTCATAAAGCCTTGCGCTTTGTGAACCTTAATTTATGGAGCCTATTTCTCGTTATTATTAGGTCAATAAAGTGCTGTTACTCATAGCAGACACCTAGTCGTAACTTTATATTTTGAGTGTTATTATGCCTAAAATGAAAACTAAAAAGAGTGCTGCCAAGCGCTTCCGTGTTCGTCCGGGTGGTACTGTTAAGCGTGGCTATGCTTTCAAAAGCCACATCTTAACTAAGAAAACTACCAAAAATAAACGTCAATTACGTGGTACAACTGCCGTAGCGAAAGCTGATGTAGCAGCAGTTAAGGCCATGATGCCTCACGCATAATTAGGAGAAGAACATGGCTCGTGTAAAAGGTGGTGTAACAGCCCGTGCTCGTCACAAAAAAGTATTAGCTGAAGCTAAAGGGTTCCGCGGTCGTCGCGGTAAAGTGTTCCGCGTTGCTAAGCAAGCGGTAATGAAAGCAGGTCAATATGCTTATCGTGACCGTCGCAACAAAAAGCGTACATTCCGTTCTTTATGGATTACTCGTATTAACGCAGCAGTTCGTGAGCACGGTGTTACTTACAGCGTCTTTATTGACGGTTTACGTAAAGCTTCAATCGACTTAGACCGCAAGGTTTTAGCTGATATGGCGGTAAACGATAAAGCCGGCTTTAAAGTAATTGTTGAACAGGCTAAAGCAGCCCTTGCCGCTTAAGTTAGACTGTTAAGCACAGGAATACAGTAACTCTGTATTAATATAAGGCGGGGTCCCATCATCGGATCCCGCCTATTTTTTTACCAATGGTTTTGGACAATGACTGAATCCTTAGACGACTTAATTAAACAAGCAGAAGAAAAATTTGCAGCAGCTCCCGACGTTGCAAGCTTAGAAAATGAAAAGGCCAAGTTTTTAGGTAGAAATGGCGCGGTAACCAACCTGTTAAAAGGCTTATCCAGCCTACCTAACGAAGAAAAGCGAGAAGCGGGGCAGCGCATTAACAAAGTCAAAAGAGAGATTGAGGCCTTATTAACCGCACGTCGTGAGCGTTTTGCCCAAGAGGAGTTGGCTAATCGTTTAGCCGCTGAAAAAATTGATGTTACTTTACCAGGTCGCGGTCTAAACCGTGGTGGCCTACACCCAGTAATTCAATCTACTCTACGAATTGAAGGCATTTTCCGCTCGATTGGTTTTGATGTGGCCGATGGTCCAGAGATCGAAACGGATTGGTACAACTTTACTTCATTAAATAACCCTTTAAATCACCCTGCGCGTTCTATGCAGGATACTTTCTACATCGATCATAATGATGACGAGGGTTTACCTCTTATGTTACGCACACACACCAGCCCAATGCAGGTGCGTTACGCTCGTCAAAATAAACCACCGATTAAGGTGATTGCTCCAGGTCGCACCTATCGTGTTGATAGTGACGCTACGCATAGCCCGATGTTCCATCAGGTTGAGGGCTTATGGATCGATGAAAACATTTCTTTTGCTGATTTAAAAGGCGTCTATACCAAGTTTTTACAAGCGTTTTTTGAGATGGACGATATCGAATTGCGTTTCCGTTCATCTTTCTTCCCATTCACTGAGCCATCAGCTGAGATTGATATGATGTTCAATAGCGGTCCGATGAAAGGTCAATGGTTAGAGATTTCAGGTGCTGGCCAAGTGCACCCTCAAGTGATTCGTAACTACGGCTTAGATCCTGAAAAGTATATGGGTTTTGCTTTTGGTTCCGGTATTGAGCGCTTAACCATGTTGCGTTATGGCGTCAATGATTTACGTTTATTCTACGAAGGTGATTTGCGCTTCTTAGAGCAGTTTAATCGTTAGTTGCTCAAGATTTAGCAATTTATATTTTCTCTCTCATTCGTTTATTGCAAAGAATTTACTATGTTTATTTCAGAATCTTGGTTAAGAAGTTTAATCAATCCGGAGCTATCTACTGAGGAGCTTTGTCATCGTCTAACGATGTCTGGCCTAGAGGTTGAGGGCGTTGAAACTGTAGCTCCTGCCTTTGAGGGTGTTGTAGTAGCAGAGATTAAAGAGGTTGCGCCTCATCCAAATGCTGATAGATTACGTATCTGTCAGGTTGACGATGGCACAGGTGAATTAGTTCAAGTGGTTTGTGGCGCCCCTAATGCTACAGCAGGTACTAAAGTACCAATGGCACGTGTTGGTGCTGTATTGCCAGGTGATTTCAAAATTAAAAAGGGCAAATTACGTGGTGAAACCTCTCTTGGTATGCTGTGTTCGGCTAATGAATTAGGAATCACAGATGACCACGAGGGTTTGTTAATTCTCGACAACGACTTGGAAATCGGTACAAATATTCGTGAGGCTCTTAATTTAGATGACAAGATCATTGAGTTTAAATTAACGCCAAACCGTGCTGACTGTTTATCTGTTTATGGTGTGGGTCGCGAGGTGCAAGCTTTAACTGGTGCTAAGCTCAAAAAGCTAGACTTTAGTCCGGTTGAGGTAACACTTGATGAGACTATGCCGGTAACGGTCGAGGCACCTGATTTATGTGGTCGCTTTGCAGGTCGAATTATTCGTGGTGTTAATGCTAAGGCAGAAACTCCAGATTATATTAAGCAGCGTATTATTGCTGCTGGCATGCGTCCAGTATCTGCTTTAGTGGATATCTCTAACTATGTGATGTTGGAATTAGGCCGTCCGACCCATGTCTTCGATATTAAAAATATTGATACTTCTAAAGGCTTATCCGTTCGTTGGGCTAAAAAAGGTGAAAAGCTAAAGCTTTTAACCGAAGACGAGGTTGAATTAGATACTGATACGGGTGTTATTTGCTATAACGACACGCCTGAAAGCATGGCTGGTGTTATGGGTGGTGATGCCACAGCAGTCGATTTAGAAACGACTGACATATATCTAGAGGCAGCTTTCTGGTTCCCAGATGCCATTGCTGGTTTAACACGTAAATACAAACTATCTTCTGAAGCGGCATATCGTTATGAGCGTGGTGTTGATTTCCTTAACATCGT
>JAAZGT010000013.1 GCA_012511095.1 Alcaligenaceae bacterium | reverse complement strand
TTTATATCCAGCTTTAAAACAGAAGTTGATAGCAATGACTTTACCAGATAAGCCCACTAGTCCTAAACAGACGTATCAGCTAACAGAATTAGGCAAGATACATGTACAACAGTTATTAAGGCAGAGTGAATAAAAATAGAAAAGAAAATAGATCTCTCAAAAAACGCTTGACGACCGACTGTGAACGAGAGGCAAATGAGAGGTAGGTAGGTGATGCTAGTCTTATTAAAGTTATCTCTGTTTGGGAGGTTTTGATAGCTTGATGCGTATTGAGTTTTTGGTGGTTTGTGAAAATAATAAATGGCGCCACCGACAGGAATCGAACCTGTATCGAGAGCTTCGGAAACTCTAATTCTATCCATTGAACTACGGTGGCGTATGATTTAAATAGTGCTTAAGCCTTAGGCTGCATATTTTAGCGTATCTAAATGACAGATTTTATCAATTTATACTCTTATTTTGTCATTAAAGGGATTTGCCATTTTTGTACTTGTTGTTTTTATAAAGCCATTAGGCCAATAAACAACAGCTATTCACGCATTTTGAGATAAGTTTGATCCATATCTTAAATTTCAGAGTAACAAAATACTACAAAACTTATGGATATAGTTATAATAGCCTGTTAAAAGGAAAGGGAGTGGGGGATATAGTCTGTTTGGCAGCTTATTTCTCAATCACTGTATGTTTTAGTGAATAAACTTATCTAATATTTGTTTAGAATTAGCTAGGAAACGCATATGAGTTCTACCAATAAAGGGTCAAAAACACCCGGAGAAATGTTAAAAGTTGGCGCTTCAGTTTTTATTGTGCCGATTGTAGTTATTATTTTCTTAATTAATATGAATCTGGGCAATAGTAGCTCTGATAAAGCGTCATTGGCGCCAGAGCAGGTATTATCTCGTATTGCTCCGGTTGCTCTTTATAATACTGGCGCACCATTGCCAGAGGTTAAATCAGCTGTGCCTTTAACGGGCGAGCAGGTTTACAGCAAGCTTTGCATGACCTGTCATGATACAGGTGTAACCGATGCACCTATTAAGGGTAACAGCGATCAGTGGGCTCCTCGTATTGCTGCGGGCACTGACACATTATTCAAACGCGCTATCGAGGGTTTCAATGCCATGCCTGCCAAGGGTGGTGATATGAGCCTATCTGATGACGAGGTCAAAGACGCTGTGGTATTTATGGTTAACGCTTCTGGCGGTAACATCTCTAAGGACTAGGGCTTGTTTTTAAGATAAATTAAAAATAGTCTCTTTTTCGAATCTTAATTAAGCTCAAGGGTGTAATATAAATAACTCTTGAGCTTAATTTTTTAGAAAATAAGCTTTAGTATGAGCTTCGTCATGTTAAAGGCAGGGGGTATACTCTTGTCATAGCGCTTTGCCTAAACACATGGTTAAGTTAAACTTATAAGCAGTTTTGCTTAATTAATTTATAGACGTCCATTTATGTTAAAAGACCTTGATCAATTGGCCGCGCGTGTAGAGTTATTGGTTCAGCTTAGTCAGCGTTTAGTTGGTGAGCGTGATGAGCTCAATCAGCAGTTAGAGGAGCTTCGCGCAGAGTTATCAACGACTCAGAGTCAGCTCACTGATAAAACCCAAGAGCATCAGAGCCTAAGCGTTCAGCTGGCAGAGCTTAAACAGGCAGCCGCGGGTGAGCAGCAACAAGTTACCCACGAAAATCAGCAATTAAAGCAGCAGCTCGAATCAACACAGTCTGAATTAAATTCAGCAACCGCTGAGTTGCAGCAGCTCAAAGCTCATTCAGAGCAATTAAAGGCGGGTGTCACTCACGCTAGAGAGCGCGTAGCGCATGTTTTAGCTAATTTACCGGGTGGCGCTACTCAAGGAGAGGCATAATGGAGCAATTTGACGTTACGATTTTAGACAAAGAGATCACTTTAGCGTGTGAGCCTGGCGAAAAAGACAAGCTTTTAGCAGCTGTTAAGCAAGCTAATGAGCTTATGAATCTGATTAAGCAATCTGCTGGTAATATGAATAATGAGCGTGTTGCTTTTATGGCATGTATTCAGTTAGCCTCACAGCTATTATCAGCAGAGTCTACCGAGGGGCCATTCCAAGGCGTTTCTTATGGCGATTATAAAAATAAAATGGACCATATGAATAGCCTATTAGACAATGGTATTGAGCAGTTAAAATAGTCTTGTTACATAGATGATATGGGGCTTTAGTCTATTTTCTTATTTTGAATAAATGCCGCATTGATGCTATAATAAATTCAACAAAAGCTAATACAGCTTTACAAGATTTCCTGCGGTATTCGTGACCGTGGTCATTACATCTCTTACCGATGCTTATGGCTATGGTAGTTAGCTTAAGCGCAGGCGTGAACCTCTCTCGTCAGAGGATCCCAATGCGCTATACGAGCCGACCACCAACTTGAACTTTTGGGGTTCGAGATGCCGACCTTGACGGTACCGCGGGTATTTATTTATATCTTTTTTACAAAACTACCCAATATTTTTTATAAGTATTGGGTATTTTTGAATCTACTTCAGGAATACGCAATGAGCAAATTAAAAGATAATATGTGGCATCAGCGTTTTGGCGACAAGGAGTATTACTACGGTAAGGCACCTAATGACTTTTTAAAAGAAGCTGCTAAGCATATTCCTGAGTCAAGCACAGTCGTATCGCTAGGTGAGGGTGAGGGGCGCAATGCCGTATTCCTTGCTGAGCAAGGCCATCAGGTCACTGCAGTAGATATTGCCCTATCTGGTATCGAAAAAACCCAAGCCCTAGCCAAAGAGCGGGGCGTTGAGGTGACCACGGTGCATGCTGACTTAACTGAGTACAGTTTAGAGTCAGGTGCATGGGGGGCTGCTATCAATATTTTCTGTCATATGCATAAATCAGAGCGACCCGCCTTTTATCAGATGATCAAACAAGGTCTTAAATCGGGCGGCGTGGTGATTTTCGAATGTTATACCACTAAGCAACCAGCCTATAAAACAGGTGGTCCTGGTAATATTGATTTGCTTTATACGTTAGGAGAGCTTAAAGAGAGCTTTGCGGATATGGAGATTTTGCATTTGGCAGAGGTAGAGCGTGAGATTTACGAGGGTCAAGGTCATTCGGGTTTATCGTCGGTAGTTCAGATGATCGCGCGCAAACGATAATTATCGAACCTTCTGCTCATCCATTACTCTAATAAATAATCATTTTAAAAAGGATGGGATATGAAGTTACTACCTCAACTCATTTTATTGCCACTTATCTGTACAGCATCTATGGCTTTTGCACAGAGTGGTGCTGAGGCTCAACGTCTTTTACAACCTAAACCAGAGTCCTTTGTTCGCGTGGGCGCAGAAGCCTACAGAGAGGTCAACGAGGACCGAGCTAATGTTACCCTTACAAAAGAGATTGATGGTGAGGACCAACGTGAAATTATGCGTGAGGTTAATCAAGCCATGCGTAACGTAGTAGAGTTGGGTAAAGGTAATCCTGAGCTGGAGTTAGAAACGGGTAATTACTCGATTCGCAAAAATGTCCGCTACAAAAAAGACACCAATGAAATCGAAAAAATCACCTACACCGGTGTAGGTCAGGTTATTGCGCGTTCTAAAAACTTTGATGAGCTTTTATCTTTTTTAGAGCAAGCCCATGACCACATGCTGGTGGGAAATATTCGCTTTGATTTATCGACTGATTTACGTCGCACCATCGAGAAAGAAATTCTCAAAGAAGCCATTGAATCCTTTCGTTCTAAAGCGGAAACCATTGCTACGGGTCTAGGTTACAAAACCTTTGAAGTAAGAAATATTGATATTAGCGATTCTGAAGCCTCTAGACCGCCAATTAGACCGATGCGCTCAATGACGATGAGTGTCGATGCTGCACGTGGTGATTATGCTGCAGCACCACCTTTAGAAGGTGGCAAAGAGATGGTAAGAGTCTCTGTCTCTGGCCAAGTCGTCTTAAAATAACCTCATTATTTGGAGAAAAACATGAGATTATCTCGTCTCGCAGTTTTATTACCCGCTCTTTTTGCTGCACAACTAAGCTTGGCACAACCCTCTACCAACGCGCCTACAACAACCGTTGATAATAGGACCATTATTAGTCTCGCAGCTGATGCCTATAGAGAGGTGCAGCAAGATCGTGTGATCCTAAGCTTATCTAAGGAAATGCGCGGACCTGAGGCTAAGGTCTTAGCTGATGAAGTCAATAAAGCCATCAATGCAGTGCTAGAAGCGGGTAAGGGCAATGACAAGCTCAACCTTAAAACTGGCTCCTATAATCTTTGGTCACAACAAGAGTACGATGACAGTGGCAAACCCACGGGCAAGGCAATTTACGTTGTGACGGGTGA
>JAAZGT010000012.1 GCA_012511095.1 Alcaligenaceae bacterium | reverse complement strand
CCAACGCATTGGCCGCTTATCATCATGACACACCACACCGATGGTGTGACCCATAATCAATTCCAGCAATTGATGACTGATAATATCTTGACCATTAATAAAAAAACACAGCTTATCAAAGCCATCTAATGCATTTAGCTTGGCACCACCAACAACATTAAAGCGCATGCGCAGTGAGCTCATCACAGTGGGTTGATTGCGACCATTAAAACCCATACGTTTTAGCGGAAGTTCCACCGGCACGCCACTAATTTCAGCATGTTCTAATTCGACTGGCCATAATTCTTGCTCATGACCGATAGTAAAACGTATTTCCTTTTCATTAGCTAAACGCGCACGTAATACGGTGCCCCGTTTAACCTTAAAGCCCTGATTGAGATTGCCACGTTTAGTATCAAGTACTAACTGCGCCACCGACATAGAGGGCGTCGGTGCCACATAATGTGGATGCAAAACCTCCAGCAAACTCTGGGTGAATTGCGGAAACTCTGCATCCATTTTCATGTGAATGCGCGCTGTCAGGAAGCTGAATCCCTCCATGAGACGCTCTACATAGGGATCAGATACCTCTATCCCCTGCATCCCTAAGCGGCCTGCAATCTTAGGGTATTGGCCAGCAAACTCCCTGCCAGCCTCGCGGATGTAGTTTAGTTCACGGTTATAATATTCTAAAAATTCACTATCCATACGGGGTATAACAACCTTAGTCGCCTAAACTAAAGCGGATCTCCGCAATTTCTAGTAAACCGTAATCGGCTGTATCACTCATCAAGGTTTTTTGTCCAAGGCCCTGATAAATATTCTCAGACAGCTCTAACCATTCGGTGCGGTGACCCAAGTTGAGCGCATCGTGCTGGCTCGCATAATCAACTACTGCAGGATAGCGTGCAGGCACTAAACCAACATGTGATCGGCCATCGTTTAAATGCACTTCGGCTTGAACCCACAATAAATCACTGAGCCCCTGAGCCTCAATAAAGCGCACGCTATGAATGTCTTCAAAGGGAATCCAGCCATAGCGACCATTACTCATAAACTCTAGCACTGGACCTAAGCGGCCATCACCGTCGCAGAGCCATTCAAACTCAAGCTCTTGCTCATTATCGGCATAGGTTTTAAGTACACCACCAACACTTGGGGCCATTTCCAGCGCTTGTTGTCTTAAGGCAGCGGCTTGTTTAGCAGTGCTTTCTTTTAAAGCTTGAGTTAGCAAAGCTAACCAATCCGGCGGCGTACCAAATACCGCCGGCATTGCACGTCCTGCCAATACCTCATTACGCTCACTCTCTGCATTGATTGCGTTGATATAAATCATCGCCACAGGTTGGGCTTGTTCATTCATCTCAGCACTGATTTTTAACTGATCAACGGCACGCTGCCAGTCGCCTTTTAGTGCCAATACTTGAAACAGCTGTGCTCGTAGATCGGCATTGTCGGGCTTTTTTCTAACAGCCTGCTTAATCTCTTCAAGTACTTCATCAATGCTATGAGTCTTAAAGCGTTGGGTACTTAATACATCAATCATCATGGCTCCTTAACTTACTTTTCGCTGTCTTTGAGCGAAGGTAGTTTAGACACCAAACGTAAAGAAACCGTTAAGCCCTCTAATTGATAATGTGGGCGCAAGAAGAATTTGGCGGCATAATAACCTGGGTTATCTGGAATCTCAGTCACCTGCACTTCAGCGGCCGCAAGTGGTTTACGTGCCTTAGTTTCTTGTGATGAGTTAACTGGGTCACCATCAACATAGTTCATAATCCAGTTATTTAACCAACGCTCCATATTGTCACGGTCAGTAAATGAACCCACTTTGTCACGCACAATGCACTTTAAGTAGTGTGCAAAACGGCAGCAAGCAAATAAATACGGCAAACGCGCAGCTAAACGGGCATTAGCCGTAGCATCTGGATCATCGTACTCGTCTGGCTTTTGTAACGATTGCGCACCAATAAAGGCAGCAAAATCCGAGTTTTTGCGGTGCACTAATGGCATAAATCCATTTTTAGCCAACTCAGCTTCACGACGATCACTAATGGCAATTTCTGTAGGACATTTCATATCCACACCACCATCATCGGTTGGGAAAGTATGCGCAGGTAAACCATCAACCGCCCCACCAGACTCAACACCGCGAATTGAAGTACACCAACCGTACTCTTTGAAAGAACGGTTAATATTTGCAGCCATCGCATAGGCCGAGTTAGCCCAAGTGTAGCGATCGTGATTAGAGCCATCAACTTGCTCTTCAAAATCGAACTCATCGACTGGGTTAGTGCGAGCACCATAGGGTAAACGCGCCAGAAAACGTGGCATGGTTAAACCAAGATAACGCGCATCATCAGAAGCACGTAAACTTCTCCAAGCAGCGTACTCGGTGTTGCTGAAAATCTTTGTTAAATCACGTGGATTAGATAGCTCTTGCCAAGAGTCCATCTGCATCACAGATGGCGAAGCGCCTGAAATAAATGGACAATGAGCAGCTGCGCCGATCTTAGCCATCTCACCTAATAGCTCTACGTCTTGGGGGCTATGATCAAAGTGATAGTCGCCAACAATACAACCAATAGGCTCACCACCAAACTGACCGTACTCTTCTTCATAAATACGCTTGAAAATAGGGCTTTGATCCCAAGCCACACCTTTGTAGCGCTTTAAAGTACGACCTAATTCCTTTTTGGTGATATTCATAAAGCGAATTTTTAGAAGCTCGTCAGTTTCTGTATTATTAACGAGGTAATGCAAGCCACGCCATGCGCCTTCAAGCTTTTGAAACTCTTCGTGATGTAAAATTTTATTGATTTGCTCTGACAGTTTACGGTCAATTTCAGCAATAATATGCTGAATTGTTGAGTAAGCATCAGAGGACATGGTCACGGTGTTTTCCAAAGCCTGTTGGGCTAAGGTTTTTACCGCATTTTCAACGGCATCACGTGCCTCATCTGTTTTGGGTTTAAACTCTTTTTGTAAAAGTGACGCTAAACCGTCTACCTCGGCAACCTGCTGTTGTAAATCAACTTCTTTTAAAGAACTCGTACTCATTTCATTATCCTCTTAGTTCTCGTCATCGGCTGAAGACACGCCGTTTTCTGTTGGTTTAGGAGTAGCAGCCACTGATTTAAGTAAGGCTGGGTTTTGTAACACCTGATTAATCAGCTCTTCAGCGCCAGTCTTACCATCCATATAGGTTAGTAAATTAGCTAATTCTGTACGTGCCTCTAATAGCTCAGCCAAGGGTTCAATTTTGCGTGCCACATTCGCTGGATTGAAATCATCCATGCTCTCAAAGGTCATATCGAGATTTAAAATGCCCTCACCAGTTAAGGTGTTTTCTACCTGTAAAGCCACACGCGGTTTAATCGATTTCATGCGATCATCAAAGTTATCAATATCGATCTCCATAAATTGACGCTCACTGATATCGGCTTGTGGCACCTCTGACTTGCCCGCTAAGTCAGCCATCACCGCCATTACAAAAGGCAGTTGAATAGTTCGCTCAGCCCCATAAATTTCAACGTCGTATTCGATCTGAACTCGAGGGGCGCGGTTACGTGAAATAAATTTCTGACCGCTGGTGGTTTTTTTACGTTGCATTTAATTTCTCCAAAATTAATCTTTAACAATCTAATTCGCTGCTATTTAACCAGCTACTCGTGTTCATCATTGCTTTCTGTTTTCGCTAACCACATGTCAAACTGCTCGTAACTACTGGGTATCAAATCCTTGAGCATGTCGTAAAAATTCAATGGGATGGTTTGCTGCACACGACGTATTAAATAAGGCGCAGGATGGCTTGGTTCATGTACTTCAAAATAACTACTGACCTTTTCTAGGGCCAACACGGCATCAGCTCTCGTATTAATAGCAACTTCTTTCCAAGAGACGGCTTTAAGCGCCTCTGCTTTGCTCGCCTTGCTTGCCCCCTCATCAAGAGCGGTAGAAGCGGCGGCATCACTTTGTGCTGTTGATGATGGCTCCTCGCCTATATCATCAACACCAAGGTCGCCGACTAAATTAACCACTGTTCCAAGCAACTGAATACCGTGATTAAATTCAGGTCGCCACTCTTGGCCAAGCTTTTCAACGACTAGCGCTTCGATACTCTGTAATAAGTGGTGTGCTTTATATAAGGCGTTAATTTCAGCTGCCTCAGCGATTTTGGCTTGGCTAAACATCTCCGCTAAACGACCACGTCCACCTGGAAAGTCATTTTTAGTACCATCAATGATTTGCTCGGCTTCGCGTAGGCTTAAGGAGCCGTAATTACCACTCAAAATAGGACTGGAGCGTAAGGTGCTTAAGATGCCATCAACAGCCACCAACGCACTTAATGCATTGATTCTAGGAAAGGGGTCCTCATAACCATCTTCCTCCACCAATGGTGGGTAAATAGCCTCCCAGAATGCGCTAATGGCTTTAAAAATAATTTCTAAACCATGGGCATAACCCAGCAACCCTCGTTGTGCAGTCCATGTGCGCACCAGTGTTTCTAACACTCGTAAATCACAGGTTTTTTCACAAAGGGCTAAGGCCTGGCGTTCCGCTTGGCTCCACTCTGGCGATTCAGCCTCGATGATCGTGTCACCGAACTGCTGCTCCGGCTTATATTCCAAGGAACGCATCAATGCCAAAAACTCTTGGCTGTACTCTAAGTTCTCACCGCAATTTTCATTGCTAAAAGACTGAGTTATTTCTTCGAAAGTTACCATAATCGACAATCTTAACGATTGATTATTAATTTAATATGACCGCTGTATGTCATTTCCATGACATGCCATCTACTCAAACAGGTGACTAAGGCCCGCTCTGCCGCCTGACTCAATCGTCACCGTCGTGCGGTAGGCTGGTAAATCACCGTTCGTAACGACCACGTTATATGTGCCTGGAGCCAAGCGAATTGAGTTACGTGGCGGGCTTGCACCATAGCCTCGACCATTGATACTGACATTACCCCAAGGGCGAATATCAAGATTCAAAGTGCCCATCGCCTGTTGACGTTCACGTTTTTCCTTTTCGGCTTGGACTTGTGCCTGTAAACGCTGACGCTCTTGCTCCTCTTCCTGCTGTAAACGAAGACGCTCTGCGCGCTCTTGCTCTGCGGCTAGACGACGCTCTTGAGCTTCACGTTCACGCTCTCGCTCCAACTCCAACTCCAACTGACGTTGACGCTCAATTTCCTGCTGGGCTAAAGTCGTCTCGACTGCTGTTAGCGCGGGTGTTTCTGGCGCAGCCTCTTGTGGTT
>JAAZGT010000121.1 GCA_012511095.1 Alcaligenaceae bacterium | reverse complement strand
TTTAGATCGTAGTCAACAGCTTATTAACTCTGCGGAGCCCAAGGATTTATGTGATGTTGCTATGTTTGAGTTGCTTTATAGTAGCGGTTTACGTCTATCGGAATTAGTGCAATTAGATTATCAATACTTTAAAACCGAGGATTACGAATCGCTTGCTTGGCTTGATCTAGTAGAAAAAGAAATTAAGGTTGTGGGTAAAGGCAATAAAACACGTATTGTGCCCTTAGGTGAAAAAGCGGCAACAGCAATTCGCAAATGGTTGGAAATACGCGACAGTTGCATAGCTCCCACCGCAGATAATAGTGATAAAGCTGCTCTATTTTTAGGTGTTAAGGGCAAACGTATAGGTCATCGCGCAGTGCAATTGCGCCTCAAAGATATGGCCTTAAAAACTGGAGCCGACACGGCAATTCACCCGCATATGATGCGTCATAGTTTTGCTAGCCATATGCTACAGTCTGCTCAAGATTTACGTGCAGTACAAGAGCTACTAGGTCATAGCAATATCTCAACCACACAGATTTATACTCGTTTGGATTTTCAGCATTTAGCAAAGGCCTATGATGCAGCACACCCTAGAGCGCAGCGCAAAAAAGATAAAGATTGATATTTACTATATCCAAAAATATCCAAAACAAAAGGCTTATTTCGTGCGCGAAACAAGCCTTTTGTCTATGTGAATTTGAGTACCTTATTTCGGCTTAACTGGAATCACTGTGCCTTGATATTTTTCTTCAATAAACTTTAAGGTCTCAGGGCTTTGCCATACCTCATTAAGCTTTTTAATGGCTTCACGATCCTTATTATCTTCGCGGCTAGCGCAGAGATTTGCATAAGGTGAATCTGTGTCTTCCATAAATAAGCTGTCGCGCTTAGGGTTTAAATTAGCATCTAAAGCGTAATTAGTATTAATCACTGCTAAGTCCACATCACTCATCACTCGTGGAATAGTTGCAGCTTCTAGCTCAACAAACTTTAAACGCTTTGGATTATCAACCACATCACGCGAGGTCGCAAAAAGATCTTCTGGATCTTTTAGCTTAATCAAACCCTCTTTTTGTAGTAAAAGTAAGGCACGAGCGCCATTGGTTGTATCCGATGGAATAGCCACCGATGCCCCTTTTTTTAACTCATCAAGGGATTTAATTTTTGTAGAATAAGCGCCTAAAGGCAAAATATAGGTGTAGCCTTGAGGTACTAAATTCTGACTCTCATTCTCATTAAAGGAGTCTAAGTGTGGCTTATGCTGAAAGCAGTTCATATCAATCTGCTTTTCTACCACTTGCTGATTAGGCTGAATAAAATCAGTAAATACATGGACTTGTAAGTCCACACCCTGCTCAGCCATCTGTGACGTCATAAACTCTAAAATTTCAGCTGCTGGCACTGGAGTTGCAGCAACGCTAAGCTTTTCATTAGCAGATGCACTACTCACACTCACGAGTGCACTCACCGCTAAAACAGTCATTGTAGAGACGATATTTTTCTTCATTTTTTAAATCAATTTATTTTTGCTCTTGTTCTGACTGCTCGGCTTTGTTTTCTTCGGCGGCCATTTTCACAGCGGCAGCAGTACCTAAAACAGCTGCTGTATCTTCTGCTTTTTTGAGTTTGCCATCAGTGCCAAAGGCCTCAGGGTATTTTTTGCGGAAGTGATTGGCTAACATTTTCATCGCCACTAAGTGAATAACGACTAAGAAAATGACTAAGCCTAAGCCTAACCACAATACGTTTGGATAAGATAATAATGAACCCATCGATTAACCCTCTTAGTAAGTTACTTCTAAGTTATCAATTAAACGAGTCGAACCCAGTTTGGCAGCACCTAAAACCACTAAAGGCTCTTTATTTGCAACCTCTTCGGGGGTAGGTTGCCATAAGTCACGTTGGCGACGCACTGTTAAATAATCCACATCCCAACCGCGTGCGCTGAGGTTTTCAAAGGCCTCTTTATCGATCTCATTGACATCAATTACCCCAGAAGCTAAACGTGCTTCCATAGCTTTAAGGGTGCTGTAAAGATGGATGGCCTCTGCCTTTTCCTCATCAGATAAGTAGCGGTTACGCGAAGAAAGGGCTAGACCATGCTCATCACGTACTGTTTCATGGGCCACGATTTTTACGGGCAATTGGAATTGCTTACACATTTGACGAACCACCATCAATTGCTGGTAGTCTTTCTTTCCAAAAACGGCAACCTTAGGCTGCACACAGGAGAAAAACTTCATCAACACAGTGGATACTCCCTCAAAGAAGCCTGGACGTGACTCACCCTCAAGAATATGACCTAAGTTGTCAGGGGTTTGAACGCTAAAGCTTTGTGGCTCAGGGTAAATTTCATCCAAGGTCGGCGCGAACAAAACATAAACGTCGCGCAAGGCCTCTAACTTCTCAATATCTTGCTCAAGTGTACGAGGGTATTTATCGAAGTCCTCGTTAGGGCCAAACTGCAATGGGTTCACAAAAATACTAGCAACTACAGGGTCACCGTATTGACGAGCCATGCGCATTAAGGACAGATGCCCCTCATGAAGATTACCCATGGTCGGAACGTAAGCGGTGCGCAATTGACCGCTTAGTTGATTTCTTAATTCCTCAATAGTACGTACAACTTTCAAATTAATTCTCCACAATATCCGTCACACTAACATAGGCAAGACGGACGTAAATAGGGGCATAGGGCTCTACTTGTGTAATTTCAACCAAGCTTTCTCGAGCTAATTCTAACAGTGCTAAAAAATGCACTACCACCACCGCTGTGGGCTCCCCCACATCAAGACGCTCTCTAAAGAGATCCTTGAACTCCAAAAATCGCACACCACCTAAGCGACGTAAAATATGCCCCATATGCTCGCGAACTGAAAACTGCTCGCGACTAATATGATGACGTTTATTTAATTGAGCACGTCGCATAATCTCAGCCCAAGCCTGCTTTAAATCATCAGGATTGACCTCGGGTAAGAGTTGCACTAACTCAACGTCTTTATGCACTTTGGCACGCTGAAAATCTCGACCCAGTTGTGGCAACTCATCTAAATGACGCGCTGCTAACTTTATTTTTTCATATTCGAGTAGACGACGAACTAACTCAGCTCGTGGATCGTCTACCTCCTCGTCACTATCGCTTTTTTTAATGGGTAACAACATGCGTGATTTAATTTCAATCAGCATGGCTGCCATTAATAAGTACTCTGCAGCTAGCTCAAGATTATGTTCACGAATTTGGTGCACATAACCTAAATATTGTCGCGTCACCTCCGCCATGGGGATGTCGAGCACATTAAAGTTTTGCTTGCGAATAAGATAAAGCAATAGATCAAGCGGCCCCTCAAAGGCCTCTAGAAAAATTTGTAAAGCATCGGGCGGGATATATAAATCCTGCGGCACACTAAACAAAGGCTCACCATAAAGGCGAGCCAAAGCCATATGATCTACCGTATCTGGCGTACTATCAACCCTAGGGTTGTGTAGTTGAGATAAATCAGAGTCACCAACAGACATCTAGATGGTGCTAATATGTTTAGAGTTTATTTGTTGTAATAAACATAAGCCTTTTGAGGCACACGAGCAGCTTCAAACTGCTTTTCAATCTCTAAATCAATCTGCTTATCCCATAAGCGCTCACGGCCTTCGCGCTGCAACTTATCAGTGTCTGGATGATCTTTTTTGTATTGATTAATAAACTGAGTGACCTCAGAAACATAACCTGCCATTGTAGTTCCTTAGAAAAAGTAACAATAATTATTCTTGAAGTTTACCAGAAAGCTAGCAATGAGCTACGCTAAAAGGTAGCTATTACTGTTAAAATCATATCTTAAAAAGTTTATTTGTAGTTTTTTCTTGGGCAAAAATGATTGAATTCCAACATGTCTTCAAATCCTACGGTCAGGGCCCAAATATTCTCGCGGATCTTAATTTTAGAATTAATCCTGGCGAGTTTATTTTTGTCTCTGGCCCATCAGGTGCTGGTAAATCCACCCTTTTAAAGCTAATCGGTGGCCTCGAAAAGCCCAGCCGCGGCATGAGCTCGATTCGTGGGCAGCGTCTCGATAAAATGCAAGCGCGTGAGCAGCCGTTTTTACGTCGTCGAGTCGGCATCATCTTACAAGATACGCACTTACTTTATGACCGTAGTGCCTTAGCTAATGTCATGCTACCTATGGAGGTCATGGGCCATGGCACCCGTAGTGCCGAAGCGCGTGCCCGTGCCGCCATCTATAAGGTTGGCTTGGGTGGCAAAGAGCGTATGAACCCTATTGAACTCTCGGGTGGTGAGCAGCAACGCTTAGCCATTGCTCGTGCTATCGTTAATCGTCCAGCCATTTTAATTGCAGATGAGCCAACAGCTAACCTTGACCAAGAAAACGCGCGTTTAATTCTCGATGTGTTTAAAGATTTTAATCAGGTCGGTGTGACCACCTTAATTGCTTCGCACGATAAGCCGTTACTACAACAACATGCTAACCGCACTTTATTAGTTGAACCCGGCAAATTTGTTGATTTAGGAGGGCACTATGCGTAGTTGGTTAAGGCAACACTCCTATGCCCTTAGAGTGGCTCTGCGTCGCATCATTCAAACTCCATTTTCTTCATTGGCCAATATACTCGTTATTGCCTTTGTCCTATCTTTACCGTTAATTGCTGCCTCTTTACTAGTTTCTTTAGAGCCAGTAACCCGCACGGTATCGGTTAACCCTGCCATTACTCTCTTTATGAATGAATCGGCAAGTCTTAGCGATACTGAGGAGTTAGCGAATCAAATTCGTAATGAAAACTCGGACTTAATTCAATTAATTGAGGTAGTTGATAAAAACCAAGCCCTAGAGGATTTAAAAAACACGCCTGCTTGGGCTGAATCACTTAGTGTTTTATCTAAAAACCCCTTACCTCATGCCATTATCGTGACCCTCAGCAGCTCAGGCCAAGATTTTGTTAACTCTGAACATGTCTTAAGCTTAGCCGATGAGTTTGCTACCTTTGAGCAAGTAGATTTAGTGCAATTTGATAGTGAATGGGTGCAACGACTACAAGTCATTATGACCTTTATTAAAGTGGTTTTAGCCCTACTCGCTTCAGGGGTCGCTGTGGTGGTTATTGCAACTGTTTTTAATACGGTACGCATGCAGGCTTTAGTTCAACGCGATGAGATTGCTGTAGCCCGCTTGGTGGGCGCTACCGAGACCTTTGTACGTAGACCATTTTTGTACTTTGGTGCGGTGGTGGGTTTCACAGCTGGCTTAGTCGCCATTGTGCTTACTTGGGTCTCATTGATATTGGTTAATGACTCTATTAAAGAAGTCGCAGAGAGCTATGACCAAGCTTTTACAGTACATTTACCAGATACTTTTTGGGTGATTTTTAGCGTGATTTTGGCCATGATCATTGCTGCAGCCGCTGCGCGTTGGTCAGTTACACGTCATAGTAAATTCTAATGTCTTATGAGTAATTTTGTACAGCGTCTATGTGCTTGGCAACGAGTACATGGGCGTCACGATTTACCTTGGCAGACTCAAGACCCCTATAAAGTCTGGCTCTCAGAGATTATGCTCCAACAAACTCAAGTCGCGACAGTCATCTCATATTACAAGCGATTTTTGGAGCGTTTCCCGACGATTTTCGATTTAGCTAAGGCAGAACAAAGTGAGGTCATGAGCTATTGGGCTGGTCTAGGCTACTATGCCCGTGCCCGCAATCTGCATCGATGCGCACAGATTGTGGTTGAAAATTACGAGGGTATTTTCCCACAGCGCTTTGAAGATATTGTCGCCCTACCGGGCATTGGCCGCTCCACTGCACATGCCATTATGGCCTTTTGTTATGGTGCGCACACACCGATTATGGATGGTAATGTTAAGCGTGTGTTTACGCGCTATTTTGGCATTAAAGGGGTGACTAGTACGGCTGCTGTTGATAGGCAGTTATGGCAGCAAGCTGAGGATACGCTAACAGAAGCTCTAAACGATGAGGTTACCGCGGTTGATATGGCGTGTTACACCCAAGCCCTAATGGATTTTGGCTCCTTAGTTTGTACTCGCTCAAAACCCCAATGTGATGACTGCCCTATACAAAGTAACTGCTATGCCAAAAAACACAACTTGCAACAAGAGCTGCCTACACGTAAAGCACGCAAAACCACACCGACACGACGTACGGTAATGCTACTTTTGGTGCAAGACAATAAGATTTTATTAGAGCAACGCCCCCAAGAAGGTATTTGGGGTGGTTTATTATCGCTACCAGAGTTTAGTGATAAAGAGGAGTTGTTAAGTTATTTACAGTCTCAAGGTGTGGAGTTTTCTACTAAAAAAGACCTCATCAAAATGGCCGCTTTTGAGCATATTTTTAGTCATTTTAAACTGCATATACAGCCCTTTTTATACCAAACGAAAAAACCTCAAGAGTTACAGCAACTAAGCCCAAATAAAAGTTACTACTCACTTAGTGATTGGCAAAATCTACCCATACCTAAGCCTGTGAACACCTTATTAGATACGATAACAGCAGCTCAAGAGCAACTTTAACGCTCTAAATACTCTCGCTGATCCGCCACACTTGGTACATAATTAGAAATACTCATCAACATACCACAGGCCAAACCTAGGGTCACTAAGGCCGTACCACCATAGCTCATAAAGGGTAATGGCACTCCAACTACTGGCAAAATACCCATGACCATACCCATATTCACAAAAATATAAACAAAAAAGGTCATGGTAATAGCGCCCGCTAAAATACGACCAAATTGCGTTCTAGCCTTTAAAGCAATGACAAAGCCACGCGCTAATAACAAGGTGTATAAAGCTAATAAGAAAATACAGCCATAGAGACCGAACTCCTCGGCATAAACAGCAAAAATAAAGTCCGTGGTACGCTCAGGAATAAAGTCGAGATGCGTTTGAGTACCTTGCATATAACCTTTGCCGTAAATACCGCCCGAACCAATAGCAATCATGCCCTGAATGGTATGAAAACCCTTACCTAAGGGGTCTTTGCTTGGATCCATCAAGGTACAGACGCGATGCTTTTGATAATCACGTAAAACCACCCAATCAAAATCAGGCTGACACAGCACATCTTGATACGTAATGACCAACGTAAGCACTGTCACACCAGCAATAAATACTGGCAATAAGAGCTTAAACGATAAACCAGCAAAGTAAATCACAAAGAAGCCGCTACCAAAGACCAACAAGGCAGTACCTAAGTCAGGCTGCTTAATGATTAAGCCAAAAGGCACCATTAACAATACGATCGCAACAATAAAGTCCATCAAAGACAAGCTATTGCGATAACGGTCAAAATACCAAGCTAACATCAATGGCATGGCAAGTTTCATCATTTCTGAAGGCTGCACATTAATCGGCCCCAAATCTAGCCAACGAGTCGCCCCTTTTTGAGTAACCCCAAACAACATCACCGCAACCAATAACAGCAAGCCAAGTATATAACCAGGCACAGCCAAACGCATCAATACAGGTGGTTTAATCATGGCCATACACCACATGGCAAAAAAAGCAATGATGAAATTTCTAAGTTGACCATCAAAACGGTAGTCCGTACTACCCACCGCCGAGTGCATCACCAACATGCTTAAGCCAAAAAAGGCAAACAATATGAGCAATAAAGGCCAATCAAAGCAACGCAAAGAGCGCAGCATTTGATTCATCAGCTTAGTCATCATTAGCCTGCTCTCCCTGGTTGTTGTGTTGCAGTTTCAACACGTACTTTCACTTGATTTGGACCCATCACCTTGGGCTGAGGTGCCTTAATGCGTTGAGTTTGCTTAGTCGCATTAGGGTCGCCTAAAATCTCTGGCAAGGCCTGCTCTTCTTCATCTTCTAAATTAGTTGG
>JAAZGT010000120.1 GCA_012511095.1 Alcaligenaceae bacterium | reverse complement strand
CGCTAGGACTTCAAATGAGAGCTGACTTTGGTGGCTTTCTCCCAATTTTTTATAGACTAATGGAAGACGCATCCAACCAATGTTGTTTCCAGTGCGAATGGTGCCGCTTAAACGCGCAGGGCGATTATCACGAGCTGGGCTAAAGCGAAAGCCATCATTAATACTTCGATTTCGATGGGTTAAATAAGCGTCATCAATCGATGTGAAAAACTCCCACTCAATATGGTATTCGGTATTTTCGAAAAAGTAGGGTGATGGAAGCTCAAACTCTGAGTTGGAGCCCAAAGTTATGATGGGTGAGTTTTCACCATAGATAAATCGGAGTGTTTTATCAAATGGTTCAAGTTTTACAATGTTTCTGCTTAAGTTAATTTGATGGTTTTTTAGTGAACGCTTATCGATGGTTTTTTTGAAGACTCGTCTAGAACGACTGATATCTCGTGTCCAGATCGTCAACTCAAAATCACTGGTGTTTAAACGTAATAGATTATTAACCATTTTATGTCAGTCGATTAAGGCCAAAAACTTGTAAAACCCGAAGTATCTAGTCGAAGTTTCATCATCTTAAGCTTATTTTGGCTACGGCAGGCAATGCGAATATCATTCTCGGCCTCTAAACGGTAAAAGTCAGGTCGTGTTAAGTCTGGTTCTTCATTAGTAATCCAGATTTTATCGAACTGTTTTTCAAGAGTTTCTATTAACTGATCTAACAAGCTTCTTGTCATACCACTTTGGACTAAAAGATGATTGGAATTAGTAGTAGAACGCAGCTTATCCATGTCACCCTCAATGCGTGGTAAAACTTTTTGCATCATAAAATCATCCCACACTGCTTGGAGCTTTTCTTCACTGTCGGGCTCGTAGCAATGTACCGCTAATAGCAATTCATTTAATGCACGATAGGCTAATTCAAAAGGTGTGCTTTTTAAAACTTCATTAATCGTTTCTAAAAATTTAATGCTAGGAGTAGCACTTGTTTCACTTATCGTGGATTTAGCATTAGAATAACGAGGGAAAGTCAAGGGAACATGAGTTACTTTATCGCTGTAATATTGACTAAAATCATTAGGGAAAAACTCACCAAAATCAAAACTTAAGGAGCGGTCAAGAACTTTGCGAGAAAAGCTATGAGTAGTCTCATCCATATTGACAGTGCCAGCAACAATCAAATTAGGTGGTATAGCAATGCCATGCTCTAAAAAGTGTGTCCAAAGAGCATTATCGATGTCAGTACCAGATGAGTCATTGTCAAAGTTCACATCAAGGCCTAATTCTGTTGCTAAGATTTTTTGTGCTTTAATATCAAGAGAAGATAGATTTCTCGAGCTCAATAAAGCATCTGATTGATAGTTAAACTCTTCACCTTCCCAGTGCCACTCACAGGTTTCTTGGATAGACAAATAATTTGCAAAATATTGCTCTACAGGGGCTAGGTTCATTTCATCTAGACATAACCAATATGGTGGTATTAAATCTAATTCCTCTGACGAGCCTTTAAGGTAGCTAATATCTTTATCACCATCTAGAGTGAATCCTTCTCTGCTTAGAATTTGCCAAGCAGATACTAAAAATTGTAAAACATCAGTAGCGACATAAGTAGCTGAACCTGATAGCCTTGAGGTATAACCTAAAAGATCGCTGGGCTCATGCCAATCCGGCCGAACAGCAATTAGTTTATATGTTGCATTGAGAGAGCCACTCATTTGCGCTTGTTCGCGTATAAAACGCGTTTTACCTGTGCCGGAGATACCTGCTAAGAGTATGAATGGTTTAGGAAGTTGCAGTGAATTAATATTGTTTCTTGACTCAATCTCTGTGACGCTTGTCTGGGAATTTGGATATAGCTCAGATACTTCTTTATAAATTGATAGCATTTCATTTAGATCGTTAAATAGCGTGCTGTCATCAGGGATGCTATCTGCGGCATAAAATTTTGATCCGATGTTTGTTGATTCGTATGATCTACCTAGTGTGGTTGTGGCATGTAGATTTAACGGATCGCTGGACCAAGATTGTAATGTTGGAATCTTGCTTCTAAAGAATGAAATATTATTTTTAATTT
>JAAZGT010000119.1 GCA_012511095.1 Alcaligenaceae bacterium | reverse complement strand
ACGCTTTAAACCACCAAAACGACGCTCTAAATCATAATCGCCTATCGTCACTACTACTCTCCATATATCCCCAATGATAATAACCTTATACTTTCTGAGGAAAATCGCTAATGCTACAATTAATGCCATTATTTTAACTTTTCTTATGAAATTAATTCAGGGATAGTAAACATATGGATTTAAGCCCTAGCATTATGGCCAAAGCCGAGTTGCATTTTCGGCATTTTCGACTATGGAGCGAGGCAGAGCGCGAGTCATCTCTAAATGAGACCTTAGCCCAATTAGATGAGCTTAAAGACATCTGGGTCTTTGGTTATGCTTCCTTAGTTTGGCGCCCAGAGTTTGAGTACGTAGAAAGTCGTCTCGGCACCTTAAAGGGATATCATCGAGCCCTTTGTCTTTGGTCTGGTGTTAATCGTGGCACCCCTGAGCGTCCAGGTTTGGTTTTTGGTTTAGCTGAGTCAGGTGTATGCGAAGGCATGGTTTATAAACTACCTAATACCAACATCCACGACAAAATGCGTCGTCTTTGGAAACGCGAGATGCCTAATAGCTCCTATCTGCCTATGTGGTTAGATTGTGAAACAGCCGAAGGTACAGTGAAAGCCTTAGCCTTTGTGATGGACCCAGATGACCATGCCTATGTGGGCGATCTCAGCCCAGAAGAAACAGTAGACGTGGTAGTTGGTGCCCATGGTCATTACGGCCCTTGCACAGAGTATGTATTAGAAACAGCTGCCGCTCTCAAAAATGCCAACATTCACGATGAGTCGCTCGACCATTTAGTTGAGCTAATTACCGAGCGCATTAAAAACGATCAAGGCTCACAACGCTAATACACAATCATTCTGCTGAAGATTTAGGCGCTTCCGTGTAAAATACAGATCTTATTTGCAAGTATATTTTGGAAGATAATACATGGGCTCAACAGCACATATGCGTCATCGATATGAAAAGTTCGAATTACTAGAGCAAGACGCAGGTCAAAACCCTTTCGACCTATTTGATCGTTGGTTCAAAGTCGCCAGCGAAGATGGCCTACTCGAAGCTAATGCCATGACCTTGGCCACGGTCAACTCACAACAAGAGCCTGAAGCTCGTATGGTGCTGTTAAAAGGTTATGACGAAGCGGGTTTTGTCTTTTTTACTAACTATGAATCAGCCAAGGGTCAAGCTATTGCCCATAATCCCCTAGTAAGCTTATTATTTTTCTGGATTAAACAAGAGCGTCAAGTACGTATTACGGGTCAGGCTCAAAAGCTATCAGAGGCTGAGTCAACCGAGTACTTTAATAGCCGCCCTTATGGTTCACGTATTGGCGCTTGGGCTTCATTACAGAGCCAAGCCATTAGCCGAGAAGCTTTAGAGCAACGCTTTGAAGAGTTTTCTGAGAAATACCCTAACGAGGTGCCTAAACCACCGCATTGGGGCGGTTACTTAGTTGTGCCCTCTAAAATAGAGTTTTGGCAAGGTCGCCCATCACGCATGCATGACCGCTTACTCTACAGCAAAGTCGACGATCAATGGCAAATGACCCGTTTAGCGCCATAACTACAGCATGCTTTGTCAATTAAATAATTTTAAATATGTCTAATAAAAAACGTCAAGCTGATTTTACTGAAGATGAATTTCGATTAGCCTTAGGTCGATTCACAACGGGAGTGACTATTGTCACCACCACGGATCCTGAAACCAAAACGCCAATCGGTCTAACTGTAAGCTCCTTTAATTCGGTGTCACTTAACCCACCACTGGTGTTATGGAGTTTACGCCTTGCCTCACATAATCTAGAGCTTTTTAAAAACGCCAGTCATTACAATATCCATATTTTGGCTAATGATCAAATTGATTTAGCCATGCAATTTTCAACTGCAAAAACGCCGGATCGCTTCGGTGGCATTGATTGGGAATTTAGTGATAATGGCGCACCGCTATTGTCATCAAACTATTGTTCAGCCATTTTTGAATGTGCTAATGAGCAACAACACTTAGCAGGTGATCACCTGATTATGGTGGGTTATGTAGAGCGCTGTCAGCATACCAATAAATTACCGTTGGTATTCCATGCTGGTACCTTTGATTTGACTCCTACCAGTCGCTTTGGGAAATGACCAATTCGCTTGATGTTGAGTGCTTAGTTATAGGGGCTGGCGTTGTCGGCATTGCAGTTGCACGCGCCCTGTCTCAACAAGGCAAAGAGGTGCTACTAATCGAGTCGGCCTCACACTTTGGCACAGGCATTAGCTCCAGAAACTCTGAAGTTATTCATGCTGGAATTTATTATCCACCTAATAGCTTAAAAGCTAAATTGTGCTTACGTGGCAAAACGCTGTTATACCAGTTTTGTAAACAACATCATGTGCCCCATCAAACACTAGGCAAACTACTTGTAGCCACTGATGAAACTGAAGTCGCACAATTACACGCGATTAAAAGCAACGCTGAGCAATGTGGCATCAATGATTTATCCCTACTTAAACGTGATGATGTTAAGGTTTTAGAGCCTAATTTACATTGCCAATTAGCTCTTTTATCGCCTTCTACAGGCATTGTTGATAGTCACGCGCTCATGTTAACTTTATTGGGCGAAGCAGAAAATGCTGGCGCTCAATTAGTGTTAAACTCACCACTACAAAAGGTTGATATTAAAGGGACCAAACAGTTTGAGTGTTATTTTAATGATAGCGAGCAGACTCGTTTACGTTGTGCTTATTTAATCAATGTTTCAGGACTTCATGCTACTGAGCTTGCAAAGCAATTCAATGGTCTCGATCAAAAGTACATACCTCAAGCCCATTACTATTGCAAAGGCCAGTATTTTTCATACGCTGGCAAATCACCATTTAAGCATTTAATTTATCCTATGCCTGACAAAGATGGTCTAGGCATACACCTCACCATAGACTTAGGTGGGCAAATTAAATTTGGTCCTGATGTAGTTTGGGTCGATATTGAAAACTACGATGTCGATAGTACTCAGGCAGAAAGTTTTTATCGCGCTGTAAGACGCTATTGGCCTGATCTTAAAGATGGTTCCTTACAAGCGGCCTATGCGGGTATTAGACCTAAATTAAACGCTCCCAATCAAGCCGCAACAGATTTTATAATTAGCTTTGAAGAAGAACATGGCATTGCTGGTTTAGTTAATTTATTTGGTATAGAATCACCCGGATTAACAGCAGCCATGGCCATTGCAGAATTAATAAGTCATAAGCTTTAAAATAGCTTTTAACAAAAACAATTATTTTATTTAAAAATGAAAAATAGCCACGATTTTATCCTTACTCTCTCTTGTCCCGACCAAGTAGGTATTGTGTATTACATTACTGGTGCCTTACTTGAATTAAGCGGCAATATCGTCACCTCACAGCAATTTGGTGATGAAGACACTAAGCAATTCTTTTTAAGAATTCGTTTTACTGTGCCTAGTGATATCAGCCAAGAGCAAATCGAAGCGAAGTTAGAAGATATTAAACAACGCTTTAATATGGATTTAAATCTTTATCCTGTTAATCAAAAATCACGTGTATTAATTTTAGTTAGTAAACAAGGTCATTGCCTTAACGACTTGCTATTCCGCACCCACAGTGGTTTATTACATATGGACATCGTCGGCATCGTTTCTAACCACCGCGATCACGAGAAAATGGCTGAGACCTATGGCATTCCTTTCCATTACCTACCTGTTAGTAATGAAAACCGTGCCGAACAAGAAGCCAGTATTCTCAAGTTAGTTAATGATTTAGAGGTCGATTTAGTCGTACTAGCTCGCTATATGCAAATCTTATCTGACAACCTATCTAAGGCGCTCGAGGGCAAGGCAATTAATATTCACCATAGCTTCTTACCAAGTTTTAAAGGTGCTAAGCCATATCACCAAGCACATCAACGTGGCGTTAAGATTATTGGTGCTACTGCACATTACGTTACCTCTGAACTTGATGAGGGTCCAATTATTGAGCAAGATGTGCAACATGTCGACCACCGTTTAAGTGCTGATAACTTAGCTCAAGTGGGTAGTGATATTGAGTCACTCGTATTATCACGAGCAGTTAAGAGCTTTATCGAGCACCGTATTTTGTTAAACGGTCACCGTACTGTCGTTTTTAACTAATTATTTACCCATCATCAAATCTTGGCGTAGTTCGAGCTTATTTTTTAAAAAATTAGTAAATAGCTCGATACGCTTCAAGAGACGTAAATCCTCGTGGTATAGCATCCAGAAGCTACGTTTAATAGCGATATCATCGGCTAAAACGGCTTGCAACTCTGGGTGCTCATTGGCCATAAAGCAAGGTAATACCGCCATGGCCTGACCTGCGACACAAGCTTGCATTTGAGCTAATAAACTATTCGACCTAAAAACCACATTGGCATCGGGTATTACATCACTCAAATACTTCAGCTCATCACTAATAATAAACTCATCGACATAATCAATGAATCGATGCGCGGACAAATCATT
>JAAZGT010000118.1 GCA_012511095.1 Alcaligenaceae bacterium | reverse complement strand
TTAGTCATTGTTGTAAATCCTTTTTAAAACAAGCATTTCTTTGGCTAAGCGTCTAAAATATAGCCTAATTATTTTTTGTCGACACTATGAATATAATCACTATTTATTTTAAGCGCCTTGCGATCGAGGCGCGTATTGGCGTTTTACCTCGCGAACTTAAGAATACTCAACGTATCTATATTGATGCAGATATTAGCGTACAACAAAATCAAAAAGTTGACGATCTCGATATTAAAACAGTGCTTGATTACAGACATCTGCGCCAAGCCATTATTGAAGAGTGTACCCGCGAGCACGTACACTTAGTAGAGGCGCTAGGGCAAATGATCGCGGAGCGTTTACTCAACGATTTTAAAGAGATTGTCGCCGTTAAATTGCGTATTAGCAAACCAGCAGCTTTTGATGACTGTGACGCTGTAGGCATTGAGTTTAATTTTAACCGCTAAAAACTTCGACTACCCATACCATGAGTCAAGCTACTTTTAATCCACATCAGACTGAAGCTAAAAAGCCTAATCTGTCAGAGCGCCAACGTGTGCGTAACAATAAGTTGAGCAAAAAGATCATTCGCGAAACCGCGACAGCCATTGTCGATTACAACATGATCGAAGATGGCGACAAGGTCATGGTCTGCCTATCGGGCGGCAAGGACTCTTATACCTTACTCGAGGTATTGCGTACTTTGCAAACTCGCGCTCCGATTAAATTTGAACTTCTAGCAGTTAACCTCGACCAAAAACAACCTGGTTTCCCAGAGCATGTACTACCAGAGTATTTAAGCTCTATTGGTGTGCCCTTTCATATTGAAAATGAAGACACCTATTCCATTGTTAAGCGTGTGATCCCCGAGGGCAAAACCACTTGCTCATTATGCTCACGTCTACGTCGTGGTATTTTGTACCGTGTCGCTGAGGAGTTTGGCTGTAATAAAATTGCCTTAGGTCACCATCGCGATGATATTTTAGCGACCTTTTTCTTGAATCTATTTTATGCCGCTAAGCTTAAATCCATGCCACCTAAACTGGTATCGGATAATGGCAAACATACGGTAATTAGGCCTTTAGCTTATGTGGCTGAGAGCGATATTATTAAGTATGCTGAAATTATGGAGTTCCCAATTATTCCTTGTAATCTTTGCGGTTCCCAAGAAAATCTTAAACGCCAAGAAATCAATCGCATGATCCGCGCTTGGGAAAAAGAAAGTCCCAAAAAGGTGTGGAACACATACAAAGCCCTAGCCAATATCGTTCCATCGCATTTAATGGATAGAGAGCTTTTTGACTTTGTAAACTTAAAACCTGATTTTCAAGATAACCCTGACGGTGATACCGCTTTTGACGCAGAGACTTTCCCCGATTTAGAGGATAAGGCTGATGGTGTCAATGGCGCACAGCTCGCCCAAGAACAAGTTATTCAGTTGGTCAGAAAAAAGCTATGAGCAATAAAATCAGTGATAGCAATTTAGGTAGCAAAACGTCTTACCCTGAGCATTACGACCCAAATCAACTGTTTCCTATAGCTCGCGTAGAGACACGTCGTGGTTCACGCGCTGAGTCGACGCCAGCGTGGATCGGTGGTGATATATGGACCGCTTTTGAGATCTCTTGGCTAGATAGCAAAGGCAAACCGGTGGTGGCGATTGCCTCATTCAATTTTGCAGCAAGTAATCCCTATTTAATCGAATCGAAATCCTTTAAGCTTTATCTAAATTCTTTTAATCAACAGCAATTTGATAGTGTCGATAAAGTCATTGAAGTACTAGAGCAGGACCTCAG
>JAAZGT010000117.1 GCA_012511095.1 Alcaligenaceae bacterium | reverse complement strand
CGTCGCATTTCACGTGTACGTAAAATCATGCGACCTCGTTCGGGTATGGCAGATTGGGAAATCACTATTGCTTTGGCTAAGGCTTTAGGTTATGAGATGAACTATGATCATCCAAGCGAAATTATGGCTGAGATTGCTAGCTTGACTCCAAGCTTTACTAATGTCAGCTATGAGCTCATTGATGAATTAGGTGGTAGTGTGCAATGGCCATGTAATCAAAGCTACCCTGAGGGTTCACCAATTATGCACCTCGATAGCTTTTCTCGTGATAATGGTAAAGGTTTATTTATACCGACGGCTTATATACCAACAAGCGAACGCGTTAATAAGCGCTTCCCACTATTGTTAACGACTGGACGTATTCTTAGCCAATACAATGTGGGTGCACAAACACGACGCACACATAACCATCTGTGGCATGCTGAGGATATTTTAGAAATTCATCCTCACGATGCCTCGGAACGTGGTATTGAAAGTGGCGATTTTGTTTTACTCCGTAGCCGTAGTGGTAAGACGACATTACGCGCTGAGGTATCGACTCGTATGCAGGCGGGTGTGGTTTATACTACCTTCCACCATCCAAGCTCGGGAGCCAATGTTATCACCACCGATAACTCCGACTGGGCCACTAACTGCCCTGAATACAAGGTGACCGCAGTAGAAGTAATTAAGGTAGATGCAACTCAAAGCTCAAGTTGGCAAGAGCGTTGGCAGGCTGAAGATACCAAACAGCGTCAACTACTTAAACAAGCTACTGAGGCATAGAGAGAAGCTTATGGAAACAGCACCATTAATTAAAATGTTAAATAATATTGGCGCCTTTTATGAAACGATGCCCGATCGTCCCAAAGCGATTGCCGATATGGCAAAGCACATCCGGTCATTTTGGGACCCTCGTATGCGTCGCACCATGACGGAGTACCTGCAGCAATACCCAGATGGTCAAAGCACAGAGGGCGAACTTAACGAGTTTTCCCGCAGTGCCTTTAACTATTTGCTAGAAAATCTTAAATAAATTTTTATTTAAATCATAAAAAAACCCGTAAGGCAGAGTTGCTTTACGGGTTTTTAAGACGAGAACAACCACTAAAGGATATTAATCCTCATCGTCCTCATCATCAAAGTCAGTAGGAACATTAATGCTATCTCTACTTGCAACTTTGAGGATATTCTTATTGCCAGTGTGGCGTACATCCTCGCCCTGAACGGTATAAATTACACGCTCAGCCATGTTTTTAGCATGGTCACCAATACGTTCTAATGAACGAGCCATAAACATCAAATCAATGGCTTCAGTAATATTGCGTGGGTCTTCAATCATGAAACTACTGGTTTCACGCAGTACACTACGCCATTCTTTATTGACCTTTTTATCTGCACGCACAACCTCTGCCGATGCTATTGGGTCAAGACGAGCAAAGGCATCAAGCACATCATGAATGTTTTGAGAAACTAAGCTGCCCATATAACTTAAATCAACAATTGGCTCGAAGCGGTTATGTTGATCATATAGTCGGCGGATGGTACGAGCCATTTTTTCTGACTCATCACCGCAACGCTCGAGGTCAGTTAACATCTTGGTTACTGATAACAATAAACGTAAGTCAATGGCTGCGGGTTGTTGACGTGCAATCACCTCAGTAATTAGTGAGTCGGTATCGACCTCTAGGCTATTTACCTCAACCTCGTATTCAAAAACACGCTCGACTAAAGCCATGTTACCGGTGCTTAGCGCTTCTACTGCGTCGTTAATCATCGACTCAACTAAGCCACCCATGCGTAGAAATTGGGAGCGAATTTTCTCTAAAGACTCGCCGTAACGAGTACTTGTGTGTTGTTCAATCATCTGGCACTCCATGTTAAAAACTATTTTATTATAAATGATGAATATTACTGTTCAATGACATTAGGCTGTAATTGTTTTAACGCCCTCTTGGCTAGCCATTAAGACTACGCTAGCGGGTTCAATCGCAAATAAGCCACAAGTAACAACACCTGGAATTTGGTTAATACGCTGCTCTAAGGCTGTCGCATCTTCGAGTTGAAAACCAGCAACATCTAGGATTGGATG
>JAAZGT010000116.1 GCA_012511095.1 Alcaligenaceae bacterium | reverse complement strand
TCATCATTAGGGCATAGCAATGAGATCCGAGTCTTGTGGGCCTAGCAAATGTGTCACACATTAACCCTTGGTAGCACTTTTACATATTGCTAAAAAAAAGCACCGTTCTATAATAGACTAAGTATTGACACTAATTAAGCAATTATAAATATAACTATAGAGACCAATATGAGTAGCTTAATCAAGTCGGCTAATGAGTTGATTCCGCCATATCGCACCATACCTGACTTTGATCCATTCAATCAACCCTCCCAATGTGCGGGTTTAGGATTACCGATAATTGGTGATGATGAGCTGCCCGATTTACTTGATCGCGCTTTTTTACCCGAATACACTTGGTACGAAGACCAGTTGGTGGTCGATTGGAATTCTCAAAAAGAGGTCGTTAAAAGCAGTTTCATCGAGGCAGGCGTACTGATTCCTATTGTTTATAGAGATGATCAACCACAAGTTGTGTTGACTAAACGTTCATCAAAACTCAGAAATCACCGAGGTCAAATTAGCTTCCCAGGTGGTCGTTTTGAAGATAAAGATAAGGATCTTCAAGATGCCGCACTACGAGAAACCGAAGAGGAGATCGGTATTGCGCGTTCTAAGGTATCGGTTTTTGGTGAGATGCCGATTTTTTATACTGGTACAGGCTATGCAATGAGCTCTTATTTGGGTTGGTTGGCCGAGGCCTCAAACTTTGTGATTGATACCAAAGAGGTCGAAGAGGTTTTTTTAGTGCCACTTAGTTTCCTAACTGACCCCAATAATTACCGACTCTATACAGTCACAGGCCCTGATTCGACCTTTAGTTATTATGGGTTAAATTGGGATCATCACTTTATTTGGGGCGCTACCGCTTCTATTTTGCGTAACCTCTATCAGCGCATCCGACAAGCCCGCTAATTACCACTTGGTGGTAGCTTCATTTTCAGCAATAATGCGCTCGTATAAAGCGTAGCGCTCAGGCTGAATGAGTCCCTCAGCTAAAGCAGCAGTCACGCCACAATTAGGCTCGCGCAAGTGACGACAATTATAAAATCGGCAGTTTTTAATGGGTTCGGCAAACTCAGGAAAGCCATTAACGATTTGCTCATCACTTAAATGCAATAAGCCAAAGTTTTGAAAACCCGGTGAGTCAATGAGTGAGGCAATAATCTCGCCATTTTCTCGCACATCATAGAGCTCAGTCTTAGTTGTAGTGTGTCGGCCCGTACCCAAGGCATGAGAGTGCTCTTGGGTATGAGCATTAGCAGTAGGTACCAACACATTTAAGATACTCGATTTGCCCATCGCACTTTGACCTAATAAGAGGGCAGTTTGACCCTTAACCTTAGGTAATAATGTGCGTGCTAAATCTTCGGGCTCTTGGGTGCTGCACTCGATGATTTCCACCCCTAAGGCCTCATAAAGTTTTAAACGAGTGCGCGCCTCCTCTAAACCTTTTTCGATATCGATTTTATTTAATACGATGTAGGGTTTAAGATCTTCATTCCAAGCAGCAGTTAAAGCGCGCCCCAAGAGATCGTCAGAAAATCTCGGTTCAACAGCCGTAATAAGCAACAAAATATCGACATTGGCGGCGAATTGCTTACTACGCATTTCATCGCTGCGATAAAGTAAATTTTTGCGTTCGAGTATCTTTTCAATGCGAGCCTCATTATTGCCTTGTGGAGAAATCTCTACAAAGTCGCCAACGCAAATACCAGCACGTTTACCGCGGGTATAACAATGCCATAACTGATCCCCAACCCGCGCCACATAATGCCTACCATGCGCTGAAATAACGCGTCCTTGCATCATGGCTGAGCTCCCATTAAGCCTTTAAGGTGTCGAATACGAATAGTCGCTGGTGGATGACTATCGTAATAAGCCGAATAAGCAGGGTCTGGCGTGAGGGTACTTGCATTATCATCGTATAGCTTAACTAGTGCTGAAATAAGATCATTGGCATCACTATGTTGAGCAGCAAAAGCATCGGCCTGAAACTCGTCGCGACGCGATAAGCGACTATTTAATGGTGTTAACCAAAAAGTAAAGGTTGGTAAAACCAGAGCAAAAAGCACCAAGGTGAGGGCGTGGTAATCACCATGCGACGGTAAACTAACTCCTAAGCCTTGATAAAACCAGCTTTTATCACTGACATAGCCAAGCAAAGCAAAGAAAGCAAAGCTACCTAAAACCATAAAGGCCATGCGCTTAATAATATGTTTATGTTTAAAGTGGCCTAGCTCGTGTGCCATAATGGCTTCAATTTCATTTGCTCCCAATTTATTTAGCAGGGTGTCAAAAAATACAATACGACGGTTTTTGCCAAAACCAGTAAAAAAGGCATTGCCATGCGAGCTACGCTTAGAGCTATCCATGACAAATAAGCCCTTAAGCTCAAAATCACAGCGCTTGGCTAAACGCTCGATTTTGTCCTTAACATCACCCTCATCAAGTGGTGTAAATTTATTAAATAATGGCATTAACCAAGTAGGCGCAACATACATCATCACGGCCATAAAGCCTAAGACCACGAACCAAGCCCATAACCACCAAAGCTCGGTATTTTGCATAATATATAAAATCGCTAATAAAATAACACCGCCTAAGACTGCAGACAACACAAGCCCAGTCAGGGTATCTTTAATAAATAATCCAGGGGTGGTGCGATTAAAACCGTATTTTTGCTCGAGCCTAAAGGTTTTGTAAATGGCGAAAGGTAAACCCAATACGCTTAAAATCAATTGTACGGCGAAAATAAATAACAATGATTTAATAATCGTGGGCTCAGTCGCTAAGCCAAAGGCTTGATACAGCCAATTAACCCCACCCAAGATGGTTAGCGCTAATAAGATCAAGACATCATAAAAGACCTCTAGTTGGCCTACTCTAAGGCGCTCTAGGCTATATCGAGCAGCGCGTTGGTGACTTTTTAAGCTGATGCGATCAGCAAACTCTTCGGGTACGGCCTTGGCATGTGCCGAGATATAGCGGATCTGGCGTATATTTAGCCAAGTACGAATACCAAAATCTAAAATAATTAATGTAATAAACAAAAAGGTAAAGTGATGTGCTTGCATGGGTTCCTGTATAAACAATAGTTCTGTGCGACAATATTAAACATTATAGTAAATCAAAAGGAAGTATTTATGGCGTCGAGAGACCTTCGTTTAGTTTGGTTAGATATGGAGATGAGTGGTTTAGATCCCGAAATCGAACGGGTGTTAGAGGTAGCCGTGGTGGTTACTGAGCCAGACCTAACGGTAGTCGCTGAGGGGCCGGTGATTGTCATTCACCAGTCCGATGATATTTTAAACGCGATGGATGAATGGAATACCACTACCCATGGCCGCACTGGTCTAACCGAGCGAGTTAGAGCATCAACCACTACAGAGGCAGAAGCTGAACAACAATTGATTGAGTTTTTAAGTCAATACGTTAATAAAGGCGCATCACCGCTTTGTGGTAATACGGTGAGCCAAGACCGTCGCTTTATGTTTAAGTATATGCCTGAGTTTGAGCGTTTCTTCCATTACCGAAATTTAGACGTTAGCACTCTAAAGGAGTTATCTCGTCGTTGGAACCCTGAGGTTTATCGTGGTGTGGTTAAAAAGGGTAGACATGAGGCTTTAGCTGATATTTATGAGTCTATTGATGAGTTAAAGCATTATCGTGAAACTTTTTTAAAGTTAGCCGAGGGTGTGGCGACTCAGTCGGATTCTTCAAATGGCTCCAACGACTCCTAAGGCGTTAAATTAATAAGTAATGAGGTTATTAGCTAAATGCTTGATCCACGTATCTTAGATCCACAGCAAACACCAGCTGCCGCAGCCATTGCTGGTGTTGGTACAGATTTAATTTATATTAGTCGTATTCAAAAGGCGTTCGACCGTCATGGCGAGCGTTTTTTAAAACGTATCTTAGGCAAAGGCGAAAGGGAAAAGTTTCAAAGTCGCTATGAACGCGATCCTCATCGCGGTGTAACTTTTTTAGCGACTCGTTTTGCTGCTAAAGAGGCTTTTTCTAAAGCAGTGGGTTTGGGCATTCGTTCCCCTATGCGTTGGTCAGCTATGCAAACCTTAAATGCGCCGGGTGGTAAACCAATAGTGGTTTTATCTGGTGATTTAAAAGACTGGTACGAAGCGCGTTTTGGCACAGCTCATGTATCATTAACTGATGAATCTGATCTAGCGATGGCGCTAGTGATTGTAGAGCGAAAACAATAGCGTTTATGTATTGATATTTTAAAGGCAATGTATGTCAATAAAAAATAAAAACTCTAAGATGGCCCTTGGGCCCGTCATGGTCGATGTCGAGGGCTATTGCCTGCAACAGCATGAGATTGAGCGTCTCAAACATCCATTGGTAGGGGCGGTTATTTTATTTGCTCGTAATTATGAAAATCCTACTCAGTTAGCTGAGCTATGTCACCAGATTCATTCCGTGCGTGACGAGCCCTTATTGATTGCCATTGATCATGAGGGCGGTCGAGTACAGCGTTGCCGCACTGCGGGATTTACCCAGTTGCCAGCCATGCGTGACTTAGGCGAGTTGTGGGATCGTGACCAAGAGGCAGCGCTGACATTAGCACATGAGGTGGGCTATATTTTAGCCTCTGAATTACGCGCTTGTGGG
>JAAZGT010000115.1 GCA_012511095.1 Alcaligenaceae bacterium | reverse complement strand
CCTAAAATCCAAAAAATTATATTTAGGGGCACTCCCACTTTAATAAAATCAGTAAATTTATAACCCCCTGCGGCATAAACCATGGTGTTGGTTTGGTAACCAATCGGGGTGATAAAGCTAGTCGATGCAGAAAAAGTCACTGCAATTAAAAAGGGTGTGGGATCGGCGCCAAGCATATGCGCTGTGGACATGGCTAAGGGCGTTAAGAGTACCGCAGCAGCAGAGTTGCTCATCATCTCACCTAAGGATAAGGCCAATAAATAAAGAATAGCCAAAATAAGATGCGGACCAAACTGCTCAAAATAAGCTAAGGAATTACCTACGATAAACTCAGCGGCACCACTTTGATTCATGGCAACGCCAAGTGGCATTAAGCCTGCCATTAAAATAATAATAGACCAGTCTACCTGTCGATAGACCTCGTTGGCTCGCGTACAGCCTGTTAAAGTGAGCAGTAGGGAGCCCATTAGCGCACTAATGGCAATGGGTATTAGACCAATTGCGGCTACAAAAATCACCCCAGCAACAATGGCCAGAGATACAGGCGCTTTCCAGGGTTGATCCATTGGCACATGGTTTTCAGAAAGAATCACCACACTTTTGTCGCGTCTCAGGGCGGGTAAGTCATTTTCGGGAATTGCGAGCATAATAATATCGCCAACCTTGATCCTTACTTGTTCAAGTTGTTCGCGAATAATATGACCGCGACGTTGTATCCCTAAAATTAAGGTGTTGTGGTTCCAAGTGCGATTAAATAACACGAGACGTCTACCTGAGGCAGTAGAAGTGGGGCCAATCATAACCTCAGTCATCATCAATTTCGCATCAGAAGGTGTGGTTTTACCGTACTGTAGCTTGTCATTGATTTCGAGCTTTTTATTTTGGGTAAGCTTCAAAATATCGGACCAACGACCTCGCACTAATAAAATATCTCCTACCTCAAATTGCGAAGTGCGAGGTGAGCTAATAACTTCATTGCCACGACGTGCGCTAATTAAATAAATGCGGAAGTCTTGGACTATATTTTGTTCAACAAAGCTACTATCGACAAGTGGTGAGTTTTCAGTAATGCAAAGCTCGGTGACGTAATGACCAAACTCATAGAGGTTGTCTAGTTCTGAACTTTGAACATCGGGTAAAATGCGACGGCCTAAGGTCAGTAAATAGATACAACCCGCCACAAAACAAATTAACCCCAGCGGCAAAAATTCGAACATACTAAAGCCACGATAACCTGACTCCTTTGCCACTGAGTTAACAATGAGGTTGGTTGACGTCCCAATCAGAGTCATGACGCCAGCCATTTGTGAAACATAAGATAGTGGGATAAGTGTTTTAGAGGGTGAAATTCCGATCTTGAGGCTCGCACTAATGACAATTGGGATAAAGACCGCCACTACCGCCGTGTTATTAACAAAGGGTGCAATAAGCCCTAAACTTAAGAATAAGATTAAATAAAAAACAAGTGGCGACTTAATACGACTAAAGAGCACATTTAAATAGCTGAGAGCGCCTGTGTTATCTAAGGCCGCAGCCAAGATAAACATAGAAGCAATGGTAATGGTTGCCTCATTACTAAAACCACTTAAGGCTTGGGTTGGTGACACTAGCCCAAACACGACCAGACTTGATAGTACGAGCATACCAATGCCGTCATAGCGAATTTTTTCGGTAATAAACAATACCATCGCTACAAAAGTGATTAATAAGACGAGTAAAATGGCAGAGGTCATAAAATGCTCACTATCTGTGTTACTAGGCCATCATAGTAAACTTTAGTATGAAAGGCCATTTATAGTGTGACTAAAAAAGCCACTGATTTCAATAAGAGAAATACAGATGGTTTTTAGTAGTGAGTCATGTTAAGAGAGCTATTTGTTACCGAAAACACTAGAAAACAAATAGATAGAGCAGAATAATAATAAAGATTGGTACGCCCATTAACCAAAGAATAATGCCTTTCATCCTATTTCCCCTTCCAATAATGGTTGTTAAAAATTGAAAAAAGCTGATCTATATTAATGATTGCTTATCGATGTCGTCGCTTGAGTTAATTTAAATTACTATCTCAGCATCAACAATCACAATTTCATGGTAACAATGTTTATCTTAGGGTTAAACAACATTTAGTAAGTGTTTAAAAGAAAGACGTAAATAATGTAAAAATACGTAACAAATCAAGCCTTG
>JAAZGT010000001.1 GCA_012511095.1 Alcaligenaceae bacterium | reverse complement strand
GTATTGATAATCTAATTGCACTAATTCCGATAGACGTAAACCGCTACTATAAAGCAACTCAAACATAGCAACATCACATAAATCCTTGGGCTCCGCAGAGTTAATAAGCTGTTGACTACGATCTAAAAAAGCCGTAGTTTGATCTACCGTCATTGCTTTTGGTAGGGAGTGGGGGATTTTAGGAGTTTTGAGGTGAGTAGCGGGGTTGATTTTAAGACCCACTTGACTGCTTAGCCATTGATAAAAAGAACGCCAAGCAGCCACAATACGAGCTAAAGAGCGCGGGCTATAGTCACGTGAGTGTAATCTAGCTACAGCACTACGCAATAAGTCATGTTTAAGCTCCTCAAGCTCTTTTTCAGGAAAGAGCTCAAGGAGTACCTTAAGGTCGCGCCTATAAGCAGAGATCGTGTGCTCAGAGCAGCGTCGCTGGTGTAGTAAATAGTCTAACCATTGATTAAGTTGCTCAAGACTACGTTGTTGCCTCATCTTATTTGTCATTTACTAGGTGCAGTAAATGGCCATAACCTGCGGCTTCCATCTCCGCCTTAGGGATAAACTTTAAAGCGGCGCCATTGATACAGTAGCGTAAACCGCCACGATCTCTTGGACCATCGGGGAATACATGACCCAAGTGGGCATCGGCCACACGGCTACGGGTTTCAATGCGCTGCATATTAAAAGAGTTATCGATATGCTCAGTGACTACCTCTGGCACAATCGGCTTAGTAAATGATGGCCAACCACAACCTGCATCGTATTTATCGTCCGAGCTAAATAGCGGCTCACCACTCACAATGTCTACATAAATACCAGGTTCGAATAAGCTATCATAAGCATGGGTATAAGCCCTCTCGGTGGCATCTTGCTGAGTCACCTGATAAGACAAAGGGCTTAGGCGCTGCCGTAATTCCTCATCAGAGGGTACTTGATATGCCTGTGGGTTTATTAGTGGCTCTTTATCGGCACCCACACTTTGCACTGCTTTGGTATGCTCAGCACTGATAATATTTAGACTCATTTTCTCTTCAGGTAAAGGCTTGTCAACTAGGTTTAAGTCGACATGGCAATAACCATTAGGATTTTTAGCTAAATAGTCTTGGTGATATTCCTCAGCATCGTCAAAGGCCTGAAGTGGCATATTTTCAACCACAATAGGGCGGTCCCATTTTGTTTGTTCACGCTCTAAGGCAGCAGTAATTAATGGTGCATCAGCTGGGTCTGTGTAATAAATACCAGAGCGATACTGAGTGCCACGGTCATTACCTTGGCGGTTTAGGCTAGTTGGGTCAATGATGCGGAAGAAGTGACGTAAGATGGTTTCTAAATCAATACGTTGCGGATCATAAGTTACTTTGACCGTTTCCGCATGGCCGGTATTCATATAAATCACTTGCTCATAAGAGGGATTTCTGGTGCTACCATTGGCATAACCTGAAACGGCATCAATAATGCCTGGAATACGCTCAAAATAAGCCTCGACTCCCCAAAAACATCCACCGGCTAAATAAATATCTTTAGTCTCAATCATAGTTGCCTTGTCCTTTTGTTGTGCTGTTGTACTGCTTGGTCTGTAAAAGGTGGGTGCTGTGCGCTGTATATCAACGTCTTTATTAGCAATTAATGCCAAGGCTTGGTCTTTGGTGATGTGACCCTTAATAACGCGTTGTAATTTTCCTTGCGCATCAATTAAAGCCCAACTAGGATATGCTGCCACACCCATATCGCGCGTTAAATCTCCACCATCATTAACTATGACAGGTAAGTCGCTGTAATTAACCCCGCTATACCATTTTCTAAAATCTTTGGGTGTTTGCTCTTTTAAATGACTAGGTGATGCTAGTGTAATGATATTGACCCCTTTAAAGTCTGGGTCAAGACGCCAATCACGGGTTTCCTCTAGAGTGGCTAAACAAAGAGGGCACCAACTCGCCCAAAATTTGACGAGGGTGGGTTGGTTTTTTTGTAGATAATCACTAGCTTTTTGGCCCTGAAAGTCTTTGAGCTTTTCAAGTCGAGGGCCGATGTGTTGCTTTGTACCCGCGCTGAAGCTAAATGCTTGTGCTTGTAAAGCTAGGGTACTTAAGATGAGAAATAATACACTTAGAAAAATACGAGATAATTGCTGCATTATGATTCTCCTTAACTAAGTGCAAAAAGGCACGGTCTAATAAAATTTTTCTTCGTTGGGATCGGGTCGAGTCTTGAAGCGTCGATGTACCCAATAATATTGGCTTGGATCACGCAAAATCAACTTTTCAATATACTCATTAACATAGGCTGTAGCTTCTTCGACCGATTTATCACCTGGAAAGTTCTCTAATGGGGCTAAAACTTCGACATCGTAGTGCCCCGTTTCTCTGTTCCAGTGGCTATAAATCGGAATAATAGTTGCTCCAAATTTCTCTGCGAGTACAGCGGTCGTAGGCAAGGTGGCTACAGGTATACCAAAAAAAGGCACAAAGACACTACCTTTACGGCCAAAGTCCATATCTGGTAAATAATACACAGGAAAGCCCTGTCTTAAATAGCGTATCATGCTACGCACACCGTCTTTACGCTCAATTAAGTGAACCGTATTAAAACGCGCGCGACCTTTACGGATAATGCTGTCAATCGACTCATTGCGTTGAGCGGTATAAATGGTGGCACTCTCTTTAACAATCATCGTCATGCGAGAGGC
>JAAZGT010000114.1 GCA_012511095.1 Alcaligenaceae bacterium | reverse complement strand
CGCTGACCATCAAAATGCACGATTGAGCCGCCACCTGCAGCGACTGTGTGAATATTCATCATCGGCGCACGAATACGAACTCCCGCCACCGCTGTATCAAATAGACGCTCGAATTGACCATCATAGTGTGATACATCAGTTGAAGTACCACCCATATCAAAGCCGATCAGCTGTTGTGAGCCAATGGCTGCCGCAATGCGTGCCATACCGACAATACCGCCTGCAGGACCTGAAAGAATAGCATCTTTGCCTTGAAAATTATCTGCTGCAGTTAGGCCGCCATTGGACTGCATAAACATGAGGCGCGTATCATCAATTTCAGCATCAATGCGATCGACATAATTGCGCAACACCGGTGATAAATAAGCATCGACCACCGTGGTGTCGCCACGACCAACGATTTTCATGAGGGCGCTGACTTGATTGGAAACGGATATTTGCTTAAAACCAATGTCTTTAGCTAGCTCGGCTACTTTATTTTCATGGTCGGTGTAGCGATAAGCATGCATAAGCACAATGGCAATGGCGCGATAGCCCTGATCATAAGCTTTTTGTAATTGCGCTTTGGTCTTTTCAATATCTAAGGATTTTTCAATGGTGCCGTCAGCTAAGATACGCTCCGCAACTTCTTCAACGTGAGAGTAGAGTAACTCAGGCTTTACAATATGACGGTTAAATAGCTGTGGGCGTGCTTGATAAGCGATGTTTAGGGCGTCTTTAAAGCCTTGGGTGATAAATAAAACAGTTGGCTCACCCTTGCGCTCAAGTAAGGCATTAGTAGCCACAGTAGTGCCCATTTTAATCGCCTCGATATCAGCGCTTGGGATAGTATCACTAAGTGTTAAGCCCAATAATCGACGGATACCAGCTAAAGCAGCATCAGGGTACTGCTCTGGATTTTCAGAGAGTAATTTATGTGTAATCAGTGAGCCATCGGGCTTTTTGGCGACGATATCAGTAAAGGTGCCACCACGATCGATCCAAAATTGCCAGCGCGTATTGTTATGGGATTGCTCCTTTTGGGATACATCCAATGTGCTCATTAATAACCTACAAATCAAATTTAAACAAAATTCGATTCTATGAAATTATGCGCCGCAATAAAATTGGGTATTACCCGATTTATCTTATTTTGCTAATACATGATCTAGGCTTTCTGAAAAAAGCTCAGCATTTTGAAAACCGACAACGCGAATATCCTTTAGCTCATTGCCATTTGAGTCAAAGAAAATGATGCCCGGAGGTCCGAAAAGTCTAAAACGCTTAAGTAGTTCACGATGCTCAGGGGTGTTGGGCGTGACATCAGCTTGAATTAAGGTCATTTGACGCATTTTCTGAGCAACATCAGGCACGCTAAAAGTAAATGCCTCCATTTGATGACAAGAAACGCACCAATCTGCATAAAAATCTAACATGATTGGACGTCCGGCGTTTTGTGCAATCACATCATCTAATTCAGCAATGGAATTAATTCGTTGAAAATCCGCATTTTTAACGGCCACACCTGAGTTGCCAAGTTGAACATTAGCAGAGATACTGCTCGTGCTTTGAGCTAAATTAAGACCTTGAAGTGGCTGTAATAGGCTAGGGCGACCTGTGGCTAGTCCAATCAAGAGTAAGATACCCCAGATTAACGCTAAGTAAGCAATGGCTTTGGCAAAAATAGCAAAGACGCTATTGCTTTGTGCATCCATTGATTTAAAGGCGCCAAAAACAACACTTAAGCTAAAGGCTAAAAAAGCCCATAGCAACACACTTAACCAACTCGGTAGGAGTGGTTGTACCATCCAAAGAGCGACGGCTAGTAATAATAAACCGCAGAATTGCTTAACGCCCTCCATCCAGCTGCCTGCCTTAGGCATCAGAGCGCCCGAGGTAGTGCCGATAACGATTAGTGAAGCGCCTTGACCCCAAGCTAGGGCAAAGAGTGCAAGAGCACCAGTGAGCATGTCACCCGTCTGCGAGATGAATAATAAAACGCCCGCTAGCGGTGCCGCTACACAAGGACCAGCGATT
>JAAZGT010000113.1 GCA_012511095.1 Alcaligenaceae bacterium | reverse complement strand
TTGATGCGTGAAACAGTTTTAACGACCGACGATTTCATCTATCCAGTATTTGTTAGAGAAGGTCAGGGCATCGAGGAGGAAATCAGCAGCTTACCAGGTCAAAAGCGTTACTCCCCAGACACCATTCTTAAAGTGGCTGAGCAATGTGTGGAATTAGGTATTCCAGTTATTTCCTTATTCCCTAATATCGATCCATCGTTAAAAACGCCTGACGGTATTTCTGCTGCGGATCCTGAGGGTTTAATCCCACGCGTTACCCGTGCTATTAAGCAGGAATTCCCTGACTTGGGCGTATTATGTGATGTGGCACTCGACCCATTTACTAGCCATGGTCAAGACGGTGTGATTGACGCAGACGGTTATGTACTTAACGATCCAACTCTAGAGGTACTCGTTAAGCAGGCTTTAGCTCAAGCTGAGGCTGGTGCTGACTGGATCGCCCCTAGCGACATGATGGACGGCCGCATTATGTTGATCCGTAAAGCCTTAGATGACGCTGGTTTAATCAATACACAGCTGATGGCTTATTCAGCTAAATATGCTAGTGCTTTTTATGGCCCATTCCGTGATGCGGTTGGTTCCGCTTCAAACCTCGGCAAGTCTGACAAAATGACCTACCAATTAGACCCTGCAAATCGCTTAGAAGCGTTACGCGAATGCGCCTACGACATCAAAGAAGGTGCCGACTCTGTTATGGTCAAACCAGGTATGCCTTATCTTGATATTTTACGTGAGGTCAAGGATGAATTCCGCATGCCAACCTACGTATATCAGGTGAGTGGTGAGTACGCCATGCTTAAAGCCGCCGCTATTAACGGTTGGTTAGACCATGATAAGGTCATGATGGAGTCGCTACTTGCCTTTAAACGCGCAGGTGCTGATGGCATCTTGAGCTACTTTGCTATTGAAGCCGCACGCTGGATGAAAGACAACAGCTAATACAAACAGCACACCATCTATAGGGGCTAGCACATTGCTTAGCCCCTTTTTTGTTATCCTTAGATTTAATCATACCGAGGAGGATATTCGATGAGTCACAACCAGCCTACTGACACTCGCGTTAAAGCCGTGATAATTCAAAGCACTACCCCAACTTTAGAGCTCGCTAAGCAGATTGCTGAGACGCTAATTAAGGAGTCATTGGCAGCTTGTGTGAACTTAAGCGCACCTTCTTTGTCTATTTATTCTTGGGAAAATAAAATTCACCAAGACCAAGAGTTTACTTTAACCATTAAGACAAGCACCCAACGTCAGGCGGACTGCGTGGCTCGTATTCAAGCGCTGCATAGTTATGATGTGCCGGAAATTATTGTCTTACCGATTATCGGTGGTTCAGAACAGTACTTGCAATGGATCAACGATGAAACGCTATGAACAATACTAAGCATTACCTAAATTATTTATTACTCGTCGTCTTTACCTTTTTCTTAAGCCTTGCGCCCTTTATGACTGCGCAGGCTCAAGAGGATTTTTTACCGCCTGACAAAGCCTTTGCCATTAGTACGTCGACACCCACGCCCGATCAGCTCCATATTCGTTTTAAAATCGCCCCCAACTATTATATGTACATGAACCATGTCCGTTTTGATGTGGTTGGCGATGATGAGCAAGGCACCTTCAAACAAGCCTTATTAGGTGAGCCTGTTTTTGGCGAACCAATTGTCAAATTCGATGAGACTTTTGGGGAGGAAATGCCAGTCTTCTATGATCCCATGATCATTGATGTCCCACTCAAAGCCACTGGTCAGGCTGTGCGCCTTATGGTCACTGCCCAAGGTTGTGCCGATGCAGGGCTGTGCTACCCGCCAGAAGAATATCCCATTGACTTAGAACCTATTGAAACAGGCTATAAAATCGCCGACAGTGCGAATTTATTTAGTCGCATGTTGGGCAATACAGCGGCTGAAGCTGCTCCTCTAGATTTTGCTGCCTTAGCGGCATATCAAGCGACTAACGGTGATGCAACGCTGGCTACTGAAACGCCTACCATGCAAGCTCAAACACCAATCGATGCACCTGCACGCAGTCTGAGTACAGCAGGCGACACGCAAATTGCCGACTGGTTAGATGAATCAAGCTTCATAAACATCATTTTAATTACCTTTGGTCTTGGTCTTTTATTGTCGCTCACGCCTTGCGTGTTGCCGATGTTACCAATTTTATTAGCCCTCGTTGTGGGTCAACAAAATGCTGGCGCTACAAGTGAGAGCGATGCCAAACCATCAAGCATGCGCTTACGCAGCTTTACGCTAACTTTAGCTTATGTCTTTGGTACTTCCATTGTTTATACCCTCTTAGGTGTGGCCGCTGCCTCAGTAGGCGCAGCACTCGCGGTATGGATTCAAAACCCGTGGGTACTCA
>JAAZGT010000112.1 GCA_012511095.1 Alcaligenaceae bacterium | reverse complement strand
GCCTTTGCTATGGCCATTGCCTACTCTGGCTTGCCTCGCACTGTCGCTAATACCATTATCAAACGCCTCGATGGTGCTGAAAACAAAGGGAACCGTATTAAATGGGCTATTTTCGGCATTTTAATTGCCATGGGTATTATGAGCCAAAACTTAGTGCCTATTCACATTGCCTTTATTCCATTAATTATTCCACCGCTAATTGTGGTTTTTAATCGTTTACAAATTGATCGTCGCGCCGTAGCGTGCGTACTGACCTTTGGATTAGTGACCACCTATATGTTTTTACCCTATGGATTCGGCGAGATCTTCTTGAATCAGATTTTATTGGGCAATATTAATAATGCAGGTCTCGACACCTCAGGCCTTAATGTAATGGGTGTGATGGTGATCCCAGCCATTGGTATGGTGATTGGCTTATTAATTGCCTTATTTATTAGTTACCGTAAACCTAAACAGTATGAGAATCTCCCAATTACCAGCGCTGGTAGCGACTCAAATGAATCTTTAAATGGTAATGATAAAAAGCAAAGCTATAACAACATCGTCGCCTTAATTGCGGTAATTGGTGCCTTTGCAATTCAACTAAGCACCAAGTCCTTATTACTCGGTGCGATGATTGGTTTTACTGTATTTATGGCCTTTGGTGTAATTCGTTGGCGTCAAGCAGATGCTGTGTTTAATGACGGTTTACGCATGATGGCTATGATCGGTTTTATTATGATATCGGCCCAAGGTTTTGCTGAGGTCATGAAAGCAACAGGTGAAATCGATACCTTAGTGACCTCATCGACTGCTTTATTTGCAGGGAGCAAAGGCTTAGCGGCCATGGCCATGCTTTTAGTGGGTTTACTCGTGACCATGGGTATTGGTAGCTCATTTTCTACTCTGCCAATTATCGCCTCTATTTATGTGCCTATTTGTATGAGTATGGGTTTCTCAGCAGCTGCTACAGTCGCCATGATTGGTGCCGCTGGCGCCTTAGGTGATGCAGGGTCTCCAGCCTCTGACTCAACTCTTGGCCCGACCATGGGGTTAAACGTCGATGGTCAACATAATCATATTTATGATTCCGTGATCCCTACCTTTATTCACTATAATATCCCCTTATTAGTGTTTGGCTGGATTGCGGCTATGATACTCTAAGTTATACAATGGATTCATTGCGATACGACCGCAGTTTAAGCTTAGGCTTAGCGGTCGTCTCTTTAATACTTATGGAGATAGGCTATGAGTTATATTTTGCAAGTTGATTTTCCTTTTGAGGGCCCATGGGAGTCTGCCATGACTGAGGCAATGCAAGAATTAGCTACCTCAATCAACGACGAACCTGGCTTTGTCTGGAAGATCTGGACTGAGAGCCAAGTCGATAAAATGGCTGGCGGTATCTACCTTTTCGATAGTCGCCACAATGCTCAAAAATATTTAGAAAAGCATAGCGCACGGCTTGAGGCCGCTGGTATTAAAGATATTCGTGGTCGCATCTTTGCTGTTAACCAAGAGCTATCTGAGCTTAATAGAGCACCAATGTACTGTTTAAATATTGCCTAACGCTTTGCTTTAACGCACATACAATAAAGCCCTTAAGAAAAAATTTTCTCAAGGGCTTTTAAATGGGTCGTCGTAAAACTACGACTTGCCTTCTAGTTCACGCCAAATCTTTAGGACTGGCTCTGCTTGATTTAGTGTGTAGAAGTGAATACCTGGTGCACCACCACTACGTAACTCATCACATAGCTTAGTGACTACATCATGACCAAAGGCACGGATAGACTTTACGTCATCACCATAACCTTGTAGACGCTTAGCAATCCAACGAGGTATTTCGGCACCACACATATTAGAAAAACGCGCTAACTGTGTGTAATTCGTAAT
>JAAZGT010000111.1 GCA_012511095.1 Alcaligenaceae bacterium | reverse complement strand
TCTAGCTGGTAGGGAGAAGAATTATGAGCATGAGCGATCCAATCGCCGACATGTTAACTCGCATCCGCAATGCGCAGATGGTCGAGAAAGTATCGGTTTCTATGCCTTCCTCAAAGCTAAAAGTAGCTATCGCTACCGTGCTTAGAGACGAAGGTTATATCGAAAGTTTTGAAGTAAAAGGCGAAAAAGCTAAACCTGAGCTTGAGATTGCCTTGAGATATTACGCAGGTCGTCCTGTAATCGAGCGTATTGAGCGCGTATCTCGTCCTGGTCTTCGTGTTTACAAGGCTAGCAATGATATCCCTCAAGTAATGAACGGTTTAGGTGTGACCATTGTTTCAACCCCGCGCGGCGTTATGACTGATCGTAAAGCACGTTCAGAAAACGTTGGTGGCGAAGTTCTTTGCTACGTAGCATAAGGAGTATATATTATGTCTATGTCTCGTATTGCTAAGAACCCAGTCGCAGTTCCAAGCGGCGTTGAGGTTAAAATCACGGATGATAATATCCATGTAAAAGGTCCTTTAGGTGAGCTAAATCAAGCCCTAAATGGTGAGGTTGTAGTTAAACTAGAAGACAACGAATTAACTTTTGACGTAGCTAACGAATCTCGTTTCGCTAAAGCAATGTCAGGTACCTTACGTGCGCTAGTTAACAATATGGTTACTGGTGTTAGCACTGGTTTCGAGCGCCGTTTAACCTTATTGGGTGTTGGTTTCCGTGCCCAAGTTCAAGGTAGCGTTATCAAAATGGACCTTGGCTTCTCGCATGATGTATTGCATCAATTGCCAGAGGGTGTAACAGCTGAAACGCCTACACCAACTGAAATCGTTCTTAAGGGTTACGATAAGCAAGCAGTAGGTCAACAAGCTGCCAAAATTCGTGGCTATCGTCCTCCTGAGCCATACAAAGGTAAGGGTGTACGCTACGCTGATGAATACGTTCAGCTTAAAGAAGTTAAGAAGAAATAATAGCGCAAACAAGGATTTATCATGGATAAGAAAGCATCTCGTTTGCGTCGTGCAGCAGCGACTCGTCGCAAAATTGCTCAGTTACAAACAGCTCGTCTGGCTGTACACCGCAGTAATTCGCACATTTACGCAAACATTATTTCGCCAGAAGGCGACAAAGTATTAGCTTCTGCTTCTACTCTTGAGCCAGAAGTTCGCCAAGAGCTAAGCAGCAATAATACTAAAAGTGGCAATGTTTCAGCCGCTGCCATCGTTGGTAAGCGCATCGCTGAAAAAGCTAAAGCCGCTCAGATCGAAACGGTTGCATTCGACCGTTCGGGTTTCCGTTATCATGGCCGCGTTAAAGCATTAGCAGAAGCTGCTCGCGAAGCCGGTCTTAAGTTCTAAGGAGTAGTCAAAATGGCAAGAGCACAAGGTAGACAAGCTGACGAACGCGATGACGGTTTACGCGAAAAAATGATCGCGGTTAACCGCGTCAGCAAAACTGTAAAAGGTGGTCGTACCATGAGTTTTGCAGCGTTAACCGTAGTCGGCGATGGCGACGGTGGTGTTGGTATGGGTAAGGGTAAAGCCCGTGAAGTACCAGTTTCTGTACAAAAAGCTATGGAAGCAGGTCGTCGCGGTATGGTTAAAATCCCTCTAAAAAATGGTACATTACATCACACCGTTATCGGTAAGCACGGCGCTTCAACCGTATTAATGTCACCAGCTCCTGAAGGTACTGGTGTTATTGCTGGCGGTCCAATGCGTGCTATTTTCGAGGTTATGGGTGTTCGTGACGTCGTATGTAAGAGTTACGGCTCTCGTAATCCGTACAACTTAGTACGTGCAACACTTAACGGTCTAGAGTCTTGCATGACGCCAGAAGATGTGGCGGCTAAGCGTGGCAAGTCCGTTGAAGAGATTTTGGGGTAAGCCATGTCAGAGAAAAAAATTAAAGTTACTCTAGTACGCTCTGTTATCGGCACTAAAAAAGACCACCGCGCTACAGTTCGTGGTTTAGGTCTTGGCAAAGTTAACAGCAGCCGTGTATTAGTCGATACGCCTGAGGTACGAGGCATGATCCGTAAAGTGGATTACCTAGTATCTGTATCTGAGGCTTAATCGTTTAAAGGAATAGAGATGTCAGTAACACAACTGAATACATTATCGCCTGCTGAAGGTAGTAAAACAGCACGCCGCCGCGTAGGTCGTGGTGTTGGTTCAGGTTTTGGTAAAACTTGTGGCCGCGGTCACAAGGGTCAGAAATCGCGTTCAGGCGGTTTCCACAAAGTAGGCTTCGAAGGCGGTCAAATGCCTTTACAGCGTCGCTTACCAAAGCGTGGTTTCAACTCAATGACTAAGCGTTTAAATGCTGAGGTTCGTTTATCAGAACTACAGACAATGACAGCTGAAGACATCGATTTAGCAACTCTTAAGCAAGAGGGCATTATCGGTCAAGGTATTCGCTTCGTTAAAGTTATCAGCTCAGGCGAGTTAAACCGTAAGGTTAACTTAAAAGGCATTAGAGCTACAGCAGGCGCTAAAGCAGCGATTGAAGCTGCTGGCGGTTCATTGGCTGAATAAAGGGGTTAAAGTTGGCTAAAGCACAGAGAAGGAATCAAGAAAGTGGCGCTAAATATGGCGACTTAACGAAACGTATTCTATTCTTGATTACCGCTTTGGTAGTATTCCGTTTAGGAACACATATTCCTGTGCCTGGTATTAATCCAGGCGTCATGAAGGATTTGTTTGCTACCCAAGCAGATGGGATCTTAGGCTTTTTCAACATGTTCTCGGGTGGTGCATTAGAGCGATTTTCCGTCTTTGCACTAGGGATTATGCCGTACATTTCATCATCAATTATTATGCAATTGATGACGGCCGTAGTCCCATCCCTTGAGGCCCTGAAAAAAGAGGGTGAATCGGGTCGTCGTAAGATTACTCAATACACTCGCTATGGAACAGTGCTTCTTGCATTATTCCAATCATTTGGTATTGCTTCGTTCATTCAAAACTTTGAAGGCTTAGTATTTACTCCAGGTGCAATGTTTGTATTTACAACGGTTGTATCTTTAGTAACTGGTACTGTGTTCTTAATGTGGTTGGGTGAGCAAATTACTGAGCGTGGTCTAGGTAATGGTATTTCCATCCTGATTTTCGCCGGTATTGTGGCTGAGTTGCCTACAGCAGTATCGAATATGTTTGATTTAGTTAGTAATAACCAAATCAGCACAATCGCTGCATTAGCAATTTTTGCAATTGTCGTAGCGATTACAGCCTTTGTGGTCTTCGTGGAAAGAGGTCAGCGTCGTATCACAGTGAACTATGCAAAACGCCAAGTTGGTAATAAGATTTATGGTGGTCAGAGTTCTCACTTGCCTTTAAAACTTAATATGGCGGGTGTGATTCCAGCGATTTTCGCATCATCAATTATTTTATTCCCGGCGACAATTGCCAGCTTCTTTTCGCAGGCAAACGAAATTCGTTGGTTAAGTGATGTATCAGCTGCTTTGCAACCAGGTCAACCTTTATACATAACAGTATTTACTGTGTTGATCATTTTCTTCTGCTTTTTCTATACAGCGTTAGTATTTAACAGTCGCGAAACAGCAGACAATCTAAAGAGAAGTGGTGCGTTTATTCCTGGTATTAGACCAGGTCGTCAAACGGGCCAGTATATTGATAAGATTCTAATGCGTTTAACTTTAGTTGGCGCAATCTATATCACCTTAGTGTGTTTAGTACCAGAGTTCTTACGTATGCAATGGCAAAATATCCCCTTCTACTTTGGGGGTACCTCATTGTTAATTATTGTTGTCGTGAGCATGGACTTCATGGCTCAAGTACAGACATACCTAATGTCACAACAATATGATTCACTACTTAAAAAGTCTAGCTTTGGTGGCTCGACAATGATTAGATAAGAAATTTAGGTAAAAGCATGGCAAAAGATGACGTCATTCAAATGCAAGGTGAGGTAATTGAAAACCTCCCTAACGCAACATTCCGCATCAAACTTGAGAACGATCACGTAGTATTAGGTCATATTTCAGGTAAAATGCGTATGCACTATATTAGGATTCTGCCCGGTGATAAAGTCACTGTGGAGCTCACGCCCTACGATTTGTCTCGTGGAAGAATCGTTTTCCGTTCTAAATAAGACGGTATATTAAGGAGTCAACCATGAAGGTAATGGCATCGGTAAAACGGATCTGCCGCAACTGCAAGATTATTAAACGTCATGGAGTTGTGCGTGTTATTTGTACAGATCCACGTCACAAGCAACGTCAGGGTTAATCCCGCGTAGTTATAAGTAAGAGGAACAGTCATGGCCCGTATTGCAGGCATTAACATTCCGCCGCATCAACATGCAGAAATTGGTCTTACCGCTATTTACGGTATTGGTCGTAGCCGCTCGCGCCAAATTTGCGATGCGGTTGGTATCGAATACTCCAAAAAGGTAAAAGACTTAACAGATGCAGAGCTCGAAGGTATTCGTGGGCAATTAGCTCAGTTTACAATCGAGGGTGATTTGCGACGTGAAGTACAATTATCAATTAAACGTTTAATGGACTTAGGCACCTATCGTGGCATGCGCCATCGTAGAGGTCTGCCGGTTCGTGGACAGCGTACTCGCACTAACGCCCGTACTCGTAAGGGTCCGCGTCGTGCAGCTATGTCCTTGAAGAAATAATTTGGGGTAGCAAATTATGGCGAAAGCTTCTAGCGCAAGTCGTGCGCGTAAAAAAATCAGAAAAGTAGTTACTGACGGTATCGTACACATTCAGGCTACTTTCAACAACACAATCATCACAATTACTGACCGTCAAGGTAACACCTTGTCATGGGCGACGTCGGGTGGCGCGGGCTTCAGAGGCTCACGAAAATCGACGCCTTTTGCAGCGCAGGTTGCAGCCGAGTCAGCGGGACGTGAAGCTTTAGAATATGGTATTAAAAACCTAGACGTACGTGTAAAAGGTCCTGGCCCTGGCCGTGAATCTTCTATCCGTTCATTAAACGCCTTAGGTATCAAAATTACCAGTATTACTGACGTAACACCACTTCCCCACAACGGTTGCCGTCCGCCAAAACGCCGTCGCATCTAATAAAGGATTAAGGGAAAAAAATGGCACGTTATACTGGTCCAAAATGTAAACT
>JAAZGT010000110.1 GCA_012511095.1 Alcaligenaceae bacterium | reverse complement strand
TCAAAGCTAGGGACTAAACGACTAATATTGTTGTGAATCTTAGTGGGCCAACCGAGATATAAAGCGATCCAACCTAGCCAAATCACAGCAAGGGCTAGCGTGTTGATCATAATTGAATACCAATCCAGCGCATTAACGATGTGACGCCGTAGGGTAGGAATGGCCATGGCCGCTAAGATTGCAGTAGGCACCACTAAAGGCGCATACTCAGGCTCGAAACTTGTTCTTAAAAGCAATAATAAAAGTAAATTAGCTGCAATAAAAACGCTTGGAACAAAGATGTGAGGTGCTGCTAACCAGCGACGCCATTGCCATAGTGCATATAAGGCAAAGGGCCATAAAGGCAATAAAAACCAAGATAAATCGCGTAATGCGTTTAAAAAATCACCGCCAAAACCGCTAAAGGCTTTTAAATTATGTGCGGTCCACGCATCGAACCAAGCGCTATTATTGGCTTGAACTGCCATTAACCAAGCAAGACAAATGGCAAGACTAATACCTAAGGCAAATAAAATGGTTTGTTTTTGCGCTTTATCATAATAGCGATAAGTTAATAAAACGCAAGAGGCGGCTAAGACTGGAAAGACACCAATCAGCCCTGCGGCCAAGAAACTACCGCTTAAGCCCGCAATCAAGAAAAATAACCCTTGTTTAGGTAACTCAAAAATGCGCACAAAACCATAAAAAGCCAAAGCATGACATGCCATTAAGAGCGGGATATAGGTAGTCTCATGCATGCGCATCACAATGCCAAAGCACGCCACCAAAAATAAAAAGGCGCAATCCGCTAACATGCGACCATAGTCGCGCGGGTCTGGCTCACCGCCAAAGGGTAAAGGTAGCGGCTGACACTCGCGACGTCGTGCTAATAAGTAGCAACCGTACCAAACACCATAGAGAATAATATAAAAATATAGGAGATTGGGTAGTTTTGCAGCAACAATTTGCGCATCAAGTGGAGTCATCCAAAGTGCAAATAGTGGACTAAAGATGAGCTCAAAAATATAGGCTATCCAAACCAATAAAGGACCGTGCTCGACAACTGATAAACCACCTATATGAGGTGCTAAAAAGGCCTGACCACCTTGTTGAAGCGCTGTTAATATGGTTGCTAGACCAACCGCGTCGTCGGTTTTCCAGGCATCTCTAAAAAACAAACCAAAGAGAACATAGGCTAAGCCAACCCAGAGCAAAGTCTGCCTAGGTAGCTTACGAGCTGTAGGAGCGGTTAAACGAGCGGGGGTTTTTCTATCGTATAAAGACACTGAATTTACTACCGAGTAATAACCCGATTATTTTAAACTAATTAATCAAGATAATCAGTAAAGCGCCAAGTTATGTCTAAAGGGTATAACAGTCCAATAAATCCATACCACTTTATAAGCGCGCATAAAAAAAGCAGCCAATAGTGGCTGCTTTCTTAATAACATCGAATGACTGATGTTAATTAGTCGCTTTTTTTCTTCAACGCACCAGCAGTTCTAGCGTAGCGGTTGCGGAAGCGCTCAACTCGACCAGTTTCAACGACGCGAGTTTGTGCGCCAGTATAGAAAGGATGAGATTCAGAAGTCACATCACATTTGTATAGCGGGTAAGTCTGACCGTCGATGTCGATGGTTTCACGAGCTGGTGCTGTTGAGCGAATAATTACATGATTACCGGTTTGTTGATCTAAGAAAACAACATCACGGTACTCAGGGTGAATACCTTCTTTCATGATAAATCCGTTTTTGTTTCTGATTGGGTCGCCAACCTCACATACCATATGTAGGTCACGTATCCTGTTAATAGCCGAG
>JAAZGT010000109.1 GCA_012511095.1 Alcaligenaceae bacterium | reverse complement strand
CCATTAAAGCTTTTAAGACTTGTGCGGCTAAATCATCAGGGCGTACAGTCGCTAAGCTCCCACCAAAGCGACCAAAGGGGCTACGAATCGCATCACAAATAAAAACAGATTCACTCATTATTTTTCCTACAATAATTGATTCAACGACTAATTAGTCTTTTGCTTTTTTTAAAGGTAAACCAACAATAAGCTCTAACTCTCCGAGGCTTAAGCCTGGCACCATATCGATAACCTTTAGGCCATCGGGGGTGCAAGCAAAGGTGGCTAAGTCTGTATAAACTCGTTTTACACATTCAATACCAGTAATAGGGTAGCTAAGCTCGGACACTAATTTACTTTGACCATCTCGAGTTAATAAACTCATCATTACCCAAGTGGATTTTGCACCAATGGCTAAATCCATGGCACCACCCACCGCTGGGATAGCACCTGGTTCACCAGTGCTCCAGTTGGCTAAATCACCTTTAGCAGATACTTGGAAAGCACCCAAAACACAAATATCTAAATGACCACCACGCATCATGGCAAAGCTATCCGCATGATGGAAAAACGCGCCGCCAGCTAAGAGAGTGACTGGCTGTTTACCCGCATTAATTAGGTCGTAATCTTCAGCACTTTTTTCAGGGGCTGGGCCCATACCTAAAATACCGTTTTCGCTATGTAATACCACTTCGATGTCTTCAGGTAAGTGGTTAGCAACGGTGGTTGGCATGCCAATACCTAAGTTTACGTAGGCCCCATTGTGAATATCTTGGGCAACGCGAGCAGCCAATTCATCACGAGTACGAGGTTGATATGAGGTTGTCATGTACGCTCCTTATAAATCTTGATCCAATTATTTAAAACCACCGGCTCGTGTTGCTACGCGAGGGACTTTTACTATTTTTTTAACGTGAATACCTGGGGTGACGATGCACTCTGGGTCTAACTCACCAAGTTCTTTGAGCTCATGCACCGTAGCAATGGTTTGTTTAGCAGCGGTAGCCATTACCGGGCCGAAATTACGCGCTGCCATACGATAGGTTAAGTTACCCCATCGATCCCCGGCTTCAGCTTTAATTAAGGCCACATCACCGTGAATAGGGGTTTCATATACATACCAACGACCATCAATGAAACGAGTTTCCTTGCCTTCAGCTAACTCAGTGCCGTAGCCAGTAGGGCAGAAAAAACCACCAATACCAGCGCCGGCGGCACGTAAACGCTCGGCAAGATTACCTTGCGGGACTAATTCCAACTCGATCTTATTGCTACGATATAATTCGTCAAATACATAAGAATCGCTTTGGCGCGGGAAGCTACAAATAATTTTACGAACGCGACCCGCTTTTAATAGAGCGGCTAAACCGTGATCACCGTTACCGGCGTTGTTATTGACTACGATTAAGTCCCTAGCGCCTTGCTCAATTAAGCCGTCGATAAGGGCGTCAGGAATACCAGAGGTGCCAAAACCACCGATTAAAATGGTTGAGCCATCTTGTATATCGTTTAAGGCTTCAGCCACGCTGTCTACGATTTTATTAATCACTTTTTAAACTCCTAAGAAGCAACAGCAGATGTCATCGCTTGATGAGTAATTCTCGCTTGACGCTGTGATGCAAGAATAAATAGCAGAATTGCAATGGTGGCAATTACACCTGGGATGGCAAAAGCAAAGAAGTTCATTTTTAATGGTAAAGCCATTGCCATTAGAGTACCACCTAAGAAAGGTCCTGCGATAGCACCCGTGCGACCAATACCAGAAGCCCAACCAAGGCCAGTGGAGCGCATCGTTAATGGATAGAATTGTGCGGTATTAGCATAAAGTAAAATTTGAGTACCGATGGTTGTTGCACCGGCAATAATGATTAAGCTGTAAAGCACGATCATTGGGCTATTAAAGCCTAGTAAACTAATCGAAATAGCAGAGGCGACAAAGAACCAAGCCATCACACGCGGTAAACCAAAACGATCACCTAACCAACCACCTAAAATTGCACCAAACATGCCACCAAAGTTAAGCGCTAATAAGAAAGATAGGCTAGAGCCTAAGCTATAACCCGCGTTAGCCATTAGTTTTGGTAACCAAGAACCTAAGGCATAAACCATTAATAAACAGCAGAAAAAAGCTAACCAAATCATTAAGGTACCTAATAGACGACTTTCTTTAAATAAATCTAAAACAGGTACTGCATTTACTTTAGCAGTTGCTTGGGTTAACTCATCACTAATTTCTAACTTAACCTCAGGGTTGACTCTGTTTAACATGTGGCGTGCTTGTACATCTTTATCTTGACGTAATAAAAACCCGATAGACTCAGGTAATTTCCACATTAAAACAGGTACTAACAATAAAGGTACAGCTGCAGCAAAGAACATAGCCTCCCAGCCAAAACGAGGCAGTATATAAATACCTAAACCAGCTGCTAATACACCACCTAGTGAGTAGCCGCTAAACATAAGAGCCACTAAGGTACCGCGCGAACGGCGTGGGGCGTATTCATTCATTAGAGCGACAGCATTTGGCATGAGACCGCCACAACCTAAACCTGCTAAGAAACGGAAGATACCAAATTGCGTTGTGTTGGTGGCAAAACCGTTTAAGAAAGTGGCCAAGCTAAATAATACAAAACAAATAATGACCCCTCTTTTACGTCCAATTTTGTCAGCTAGTGGGCCAAAAATAAAGGCTCCAAACATCATGCCAAAGAGAGCGTAACTACCCAAGGCGCCTGCTTGTACGGGAGTTAGACTCCATTCATCCATTAGTACGGGTAGAACCACACCGTAAATAAATAAATCATAACCATCAAAAATCAGTAATGAGGCACAAAGCCACATTACTGAGAAATGGAAACGATTAAATTTTGCTCGATCGATGACCTCGTTAATATCTACTTTTTTCATTTTTGTTAGCTCCTCGCTAAGGTGAGTTATGCTGTGGTGGACAAGGTAGTTATTAACCTTGGTCTCCTCCGCCAACAGGTAAAACAGTTCCAGTAATGTAAGACGCTTCATCAGAAGCCAAAAATAAGATGGCAGCAGCTTGTTCATCCAAGGTGCCATAACGTTTCATTAAGGTGCTGTCGATGGTTTGATCGACAATTTCCTGATACCACTTTTGTTCTTGAGCATTTGGTGCTTCGGTATTACGTGGGATTTTGCGCTCTGGTGCTTCGGTACCGCCAGGGGCTACTGCATTAACACGTACACCGCGTCCTGAGACTTCAAAGGCTAAGCACGCTGTAAGTGCATTGACTCCACCTTTAGCTGCACCGTATGGCACTCGGTTGACACTACGGGTTGCGATAGACGATACATTAACGATGGCGCCTTGCTTTTGCGCAAGCATGGTTGGTAGTACCGCGCGACAACACCATAGGGTAGGGAAGAGCGAGCGTTGTACCTCTTGTTCTATTTGTGTAGGTTCATAGTGTTCAAATGGGCGAGTCCAAATTGTGCCGCCCACATTATTAATTAATACATCGATCCTGCCAAAGTGCTTTAAGGCGGTACCGGCTGCTTTCTCAGCACCCTCATACTGCTCTAAATCAGCAGTTAAAGTTATTACTTTGTCTTTTTGTGCTAAGTCATGAACTAATTCTGAACGGTCGACTAAAACAAGTGTTGCCCCTTCTTCTATCAGTCGTTCAGCGACACGACGTCCAATTCCTTGGGCGGCCCCAGTAACTAGCACAACTTTTTTATTAAAACGTAGTTGAGTCATTTTTATCCTCTATGTGGGCTGAACACCCTTATTGTCAAAATCGACAATAAGGGTGCAGCAACACAATAATCAATGATTAAATAAAGGGCCTAAACACTAGGAATAAAGCGCTCGTAGTAGAAGTTAGCGGGAGTCATATTTTCTAACTTCATATATTCACTGACCGCATCAACCATGGGTGGTGGGCCACAGAGGTAGATATCAACCTCACCGTCATGCAGCATATCGGGGCTTAGGTGATGAGTCACATAGCCTTTTTTAGGATGATTTGAGTTCTCATCAGCCACAATAGTGCTAAAGGTGAAATTAGCTAAGCGCTCTGTATAGGCTTCTAATGCCTCAACCAACACAAGGTCTTGATCGCGGGTTACGGCATAAAGCATGTGAATTTTTTGGGAAGAGCCTTGTTTAGCTAAAACTTCAAGCATTGATAAAAATGGGGCTAGACCTGTACCACCAGCTAAAAACAACAAGGGGCGTTCATCGGCTCTTAAATAGAAAGTGCCTAGTGGACCAATAATATTGAGTTCCACACCCACCTCAGCGCCATGTAACCAATTACTCATTAGGCCATTAGGAACATGCTTAATAAGAAAACTCATCGTCTCACCGGGAGCGGAACTAAAAGAATAAGAACGATGCTCTTCACTGCCAGGTACAACAATGTTAACGTACTGACCCGCTAAGAAAGCAGGTGATTTGTCATCAGCAGAGTTAAGTACTAACTCAAAAGCAGCGTCATCGTGACGGCGTACCTCAGTGACGGTGGCCTTAAAAGTATCAGTTCCAGTTTTACACATGGTCGAAGCAACAGGCACGGAAATAACGCAGTCAGATTGTGGAATCATCTGGCAGGTTAAGACTAAGCCTTGCTCGGCTTCGTCTTCGGTGAGAGCCTCTTCGATGTAATCATCGATTAGCTCGTATTCACCACTTTCGGCTTGGCACTTACAGGTGCCACAAACGCCATCGGAGCAATCCATTGGAAGGTTAATACGATGGCGGTAAGCGGCATCTAATACTTTTTCTTGTGCGCCACACTCGATAAATCGAGTTACACCATCTTCGAAGTTTAAAGCGATACGGTAGCTCATGATTTACTCGCTAATTAATTAAATGTGATAGATATCAATCACTTGTCGGATGTAGTCATTTTTCAGTACGATTTTTTTATTGTTGATTTTTAATTCATCTCCTTCTTTAGTAATGGTGACGAAAATGGTACCGAAATAATGATCCGTTGTACGGTAGCGGAAACTTAGAGTATGGAAGTTGTAACGAACATCCACTTCATTGTCTCTGCTTTCTAAAAGTTCAATGTTTGTAATCATGTGATTAGTGCGAGGCTCTGGTGTAGAGGCACTAGAACGCTCGGTCTGGATGCGGAAAATGCGATCCTCAAGACCTTTACGATCTGGATAATAAATTAACGACACCTCAGACTGTGGATCTTTGGTTAATTCATCATCGTCATTCCAGCAAGGCATCCAATACTCAGTATTTTCTGCATAGCACTCGAGCCATTCTTCCCATTGTCTGTCATCGAGAAGACGCGCTTCACGATATAAAAACTGTTGAATCGAAACATAATCCATGGCGTATTTCCTTAAACGACGTTATTTGTAGAATTGTTTTGTTCTATTCTCGATTTTTCTTTATTTAAAGCGTTTTTCATCGAGCTTAACCAGTAGTCATGCTGACAAACGAATAAGCCCTCGTCCTCACTGCGTTCACCGCTCAGTAAAGGATTAATGCCGAGTTTTTTTGCGTTTTCATCAGGACCTTTAATCCATAAAGGAGCACCACGGCTTAAGTCGTTCCAAGGCGCATTTGTTGCTGCTTGGTAGCCTTCTTGGCAAGCACGGAATTCTTCTAAGTCATCTGCGGTACCCATGCCAGATACATTGAAGAAGTCTTCGTATTGGCGTAAGCGGATAGCGCGGTTTTCTGGACTTTCGTTTTTAGGTGCCCAGCAGTAAATGGTGACTTCCGTTTTATCAACATCGATCGGGCGTGTAACTCGGATTTGAGTAGAGAATTGGTCCATTAAGTAAACGTTAGGGTAGAGACCTAAGTTACGCGTTTGCTTAACGATAAGATCCGCTTGCTCTTCACCTAAGCGCTCAACTAAGTCGTCACGGTTTGAATACACAGGACGGACCTCTGGGTTTAGGGTGTTGGTCCACAGTAGGATGTGACCATTTTCAAAACCATAAACACCGTTAACACTTTTACTCCAGCCTTGAGCATCAACCGCTTTAGTACCTTCTTCATGGCGACGACCCATGGTGGCTAAGTAGTTCCAATGAACGCTACTAACGTGGTAACCGTCAGCACCGTTCTCCATTTGTAGTTTCCAATTACCGTTATAGATGTAGCTAGAGTTACCAGCTAAGATCTCAATACCTTCAGGTGACTGCTCAACAATTTGGTCGATAATCACTTTGGTTTCACCTAAGTACTCATCTAATGGCAGTACATCAGGGTTTAGACTACCGAATAAGAAACCTTTGTAGTTCTCAAAACGTGCAACCTTAGTTAAGTCGTGTGAACCCTCGGTATTGAACTGCACTGGGTATTCAGTGGTTTTGTCGTCCTTAACTTTAAGTAATTTACCCTTGTTATTAAAGGTCCAGCCGTGGAATGGGCAGGTAAAGCTACCGCGATTACCACGCTTACGGCGACATAGGGTTGCACCACGGTGAGCACAGGCATTAATTAAAGCATTAAGTTCGTTATCTCTACTGCGAGTAATAACGATAGGTTGACGACCAATGTAGGTTGTAAAATAGTCATTTACCTCAGGGATTTGGCTTTCATGGGCTAGGTATACCCAGTTACCTTCGAAGATATGCTTCATTTCTAGTTCAAAGATATCTGGGTCGGTAAAGATATCACGACGGCAACGATAGATGCCTGCCTCTTCATCTATTTCCATTGCAGAGTTTAGCACCTGCTCTACTTCATAGAATTTTTCCATCACTTTTCCTTTTTTGGGCTAAAGCTAGCGCCTACTTAGGCACTTTGTACCTAAGCAAACACTAAAAATTTATATATTTTTTATATGGAGATTGGATTAACCAACTAAACGTGGGCGCTCAACGATTTGGTTGTCTTCACCGTCTTTTAATGGAGTTAGGTGAATATCAAATACGATTTCTGCGAATGGGGTCTCTAGGCCTTCTTCTTTGATACGAGCTTTGTCAGTTACTTCAGTTAATGGTGGAACTAAACCTTCACGAGTTGCGTAAGCGAAGTCGTCATTAACTAATGGGTCGCCATCGATGTTGATTTGAGTCGTTAATTTACGATGATCGTTGCCAGTCACAAAGAAGTGAATGTGTGCGGGACGGTTACCGTGACGGCCTAATTGGTTAAGTAGTTGCTGCGTAGGACCATCTGGAGGGCAGCCGTAACCAGCAGGTACGATACTGCGGAATTTGTATCGGCCCTGATCGTCAGCAATAATGGTGCGACGCATATTGAAAGGCTTTTGTTCGCCAGTTGGGTCAAAGTGAGAGTAAAAACCTTTGGTATTACAGTGCCATACTTCAACCTTAGCACCTGGCATTGGTTTACCTTCAGAATCAAACACAGTACCATGCATGATTAACGGGTGACCAGCTTCATCGCTACCATCATCTAAACGAGCGAAACCTTGTTCTACAGGTGCGCCAATGACGTATAAAGGACCCTCAATGGTACGAGGCGTACCACCGGTTAGACCGAGCTGCTCATCTTCTGCGTCCATACGCATATCTAAGTAACGGTCAAAACCTAAGCCAGGTGATAATAGGCCAGCTTCTTGGCTCTGACCTAATTGGTTTATGTATGCAATACCTTGCCAGAATTCATCAGGCGTGATGTTTAAATCCTCAATCGTCTTGAATAAGTCAGATACGATGCGGTGAATGATTTCTTTTGTGCGTGGGTTTCCACCTTCGTAAGTTAAACCACATGCGATTTTTAAGAAGTCCTGAACTTCGTTGGTATCAAAGAGCTTTACACTCATGATGTCTCCTTTCATTTCTGAAAAAACTGGCATAAACATTAATTAGTCGAATGAGTTTATGCACTGGTTGCTAAACTCACGCATTAATGGCGTTGAGCTCTATTAAAAAATTGGATCCGGTCTTCATCTAAGGTGATACCCAGACCCGGTCCTTTAGGAATTTGTAATTCGAAGTTTTCGTAAACCAATGGGGTTTCTAAAATTTCTTCTGTTATTAAGAGGGGACCAAATAATTCCGTACCCCATTCGAGTGCGTGGAAAGTGGCAAAGGTATGAGCAGATGCCACTGTACTAACGGCGCCTTCAAGCATGGTGCCGCCATATAATTCGATATTTGCAGCCTCAGCAATGGCAGCTACTTTTTGCGCTGCACGCATACCGCCAGATTGCTCAATTTTGATGGCAAAGACATCAGCTGCTTTATTTTTTGCTAACTCAAAGGCAGAAGCGGGGCCAACTAATGACTCATCAGCCATAATGGCAATGGGCGATAGCTTAGTCAGGCGTTGTAGGGCTTGAGAGCAAGCAACAGGTTGCTCTACTAATTCACAGCCAGCATCCGCTAGACCAGCAATGCCACGACGTGCCTCTAGTTCAGACCAGGCCATATTGACATCGACTCGCACAGTGCCGCGATCGCCTAAAGCTTTTTTAATGGCAGCTACGTGAGCTATATCTTCCTCGACTGCACGCGTACCGATCTTTAGTTTAAAAATGCGATGACGACGAGCAGCTAGCATTTCTTCGGCCTCATCGATATCCTTAGCGGTATTACCTGAAGCTAAAGTCCAAGCAACTGGTAAACTGTCACGTAAACGGCCACCGAGTAAGTCCGAAATAGAAAGGTTGAGGCGTTTACCTAGTGCGTCATAAAGTGCAGTCTCTACGGCGCTTTTTGCAAAGCGGTTACCCTTAATGCCCTTATTTAGGCGCTGCATTAAGTAAGGAACATGCTCAGCAGACTGACCGATCAATAACGGTGCAAAATAGGTGTCAATATTAAGTTTCATGCTTTCAGGTGATTCTGCACCATAAGCTAAACCGCCGATGGTAGTGCCTTCACCCACGCCCACTGTGCCATCAGAACAATGAATTTTTACCAACATCAGAGTTTGACCTTTCATCGTTGTCATTGAAAGTTGGTGTGGACGAATTGTGGGTAAATCTACCAGTAACGTTTGAATGTTATCGATCGTTACCATATCTTCTGTAACCTATGTAAAGAGTTGATTTCTATGTACTCATTAAACCGTTGGATAAAAAAATCGTCCAATTCTTTAATTGCCTAGGACTATACAAAAAAGGTATAATGTCAAAAAACCTTTGTTAAATCAATGGCTTGCATTGTCATAAAACTGAAACCTGTGGATAACCCTAGATGGATTTAAAGCAAATTCGATATTTTGTTGCTGTAGCAGAGGAACGCAGCTTTACAGCAGCTGCACAAAGTTTGCATATTACGCAGCCACCATTAAGCCGGCAGATTCAATTATTAGAGGAGAGTTTGGGCGTTCAACTGATTGAGCGTGATAGTAGACCTTTAGAATTGACAAAAGCTGGTCGCCTGTTCTATGAGCAAAGTGTGCGACTTTTAAGACGTATTGAACAGATAAAGGTCGCGACCACACGCCTTGGTAAGAGTTACCAAGAGCAGCTGTCTATTGGATTTGTGGTGTCTAGTATTTATAGCGGTTTGCCAACTCTGATCCAATACTTCAGAGAAGCGTACCCTGATACGCGATTGCAATTTGTGGAAATGACCTCAGCAGAGCAGTTTGAGGCCTTAAAGTCTGGTCGTATTGATATTGGCTTTGGGCGAGTTCGTATTTATGATCCAGTCATTTCACGTGTGACTTTACGTGAAGAGCGTCTTGCCTTAGCGATCCATAGCAAAAGTCCATTAGCTACAAGTAAAGAGCCTGTGCCGCTAAGTGTTTTAAGTAAACAGAGTTTGATTGTTTATCCCTCTAATGTGACTCCAAGCTTTGCTGATTATGTATTAAACGATTTACATGACAAACGCATTTACCCCGAGGAAATTCACGAGGTACAAAGCCTACAAACCGCCCTAGGTTTAGTAGCGGCGGGTGTGGGTTATTGTGTTATGCCAACGGGTGCTAGAGTTCGTAACGATCTTCACTATCGCTTAATTGCAGAAGATGAAAAGATCAGTATTCCTATTATCTTTAGTTACCGCAAAAATGATAGCTCTTGGTACATTGATGCCACCTTAAAGATGGTTGAAAAGCTTTATAAAGAAAATCCTCACTTAGTTCACCCAGACTATGGTTTTGAACCTTAAGCGTTTCTAAGGCGACAAATTGTCATTTGCAAATAATACACGTGATCTATACTAAGTATTGGTATTCACTAAAAGGAGTATATGTTTTGTTTGAACTAACAGATCAAATCGCTATTGTTACCGGTGGCGCTAAGGGTATTGGTAAAGGTATTGTCAAAACGCTGATTCAAGGCGGTGCCAAGGTTGTGATTGCGGATATCGATGAAGCGGCTGGTAAACAAACTGCTG